>WTGC01000130.1 GCA_011523705.1 Chloroflexota bacterium
CCCCGACCCCCTCCCCCATAAAGAGGGAGGGGGAGATTCGGCTCGAGCAGGGCATTGTCTAAGGCGATCGCAGTTCTCTAGTAAGTGTACCTACATAAACGAAAAAGAGCGCTGAGTGCTTCACTCTGCGCCCTTGCTTTTGTTCACTTCAGCGTCGGAAATCAGTTGCCAGCGCGAATCACCCCAGACCGGTCTATGCAGTTTGGGTAATAATAATAGCGAAAATTGGCAAGCTGTAAATTGTGCATGTTCGCTTTGCGCCATTCAATGGAGTTGCCTCTCTAGGATACTTATTCGTCAAGGATCTGTCAATACAGTGTTTTCATATGAGCTTTGCGTATTCTGCATTCACACATCGCGGTCGACCCGATGGGTAGCCCGTACAGATCTCCCCGGCGGGGGGCGACCGGATGGATAGCCCCTACATTCCGTTCATGTGCGGATCGCAGCGAAGATCTCGGCCGTCAGCGCCCGCATGTCGTCGAAGCCGCGCTGCCAGGCGCGGATCAGCGCCGAAGCGACGATCACGCCATCGGTCAAGCTGCGCAGCTGCCGCGCGTGCTCGGGCGTACTGACGCCGAAGCCCAACACCAGGGGCATGTCCGTCTTCGCCCGCAGGCGCGCAATGTAGTCGGTCAGATAAGCTGGCAATTCCTTGCGCGCGCCAGTGATGCCGGTCAGCGAGACGACATAGATGAAGCCAGTCGCATTGGCGGCCGCCATGTCGATGCGCTCGTCATTGCTCGTTGGCGCGAGGAAGAAGACCAGGGCCATGCCTTCGCGCGCGCAGCTATCGGCGAATAGCGCCGCTTCTTCCGGCGGCAAGTCGGGCACGATCAAGCCGTCAGCGCCGGCCGCTCGCGCGTCGCGCACGAAGCGATCGGCGCCATAGGCGACCAGAGGATTGGCATAACCCATCATCAGCATCGGCTGCTGAATCCCCTTTTCGCGCAGCGTTCGCACGGCAGCGAGGCATGCGCGCACGGTGGTTCCGTTTTCCAGCGCAATCTGGGTCGCCGCCTGAATGGTGGGACCATCGGCGATGGGGTCGCTGAACGGCATGCCGATCTCGAAGCCGTCCACTCCCAAGGCGGCGGCCGCTTCAATGGCGCGCAGCGACTCATCGTGGTTCGGATAGCCGATGCAGAAATAAGGCAGGAAGGCCGCGCGATTTTCGTTTTTGGCGCGCGCGAACATCGCCTCAATGGCTGCCGTGCCATGTCGTTCTCGCGTTTGTGTCATTGTGTCCTCGGTTGCGTTGGCGGGCGATTCACAGAATCGCCCCTACAGATTCTCAGGTTGGCGGGCGACCCGTTTAGTCGTCCCTACATTTTACGAATTGGCGGGCAAACCAGTTGGTCGTCCCCACAAAATGTGAATTGGCGGGCGACACAATCATTCGCCCAGGATGCCGATGACGGTGTCAAGGTCTTTGTCGCCGCGGCCGGACAAATTGACCAGCAGCACACTGTCGCGCGGCATTGTCGGCGCCCGCTTGATCGCCTCGGCGACGGCGTGCGCGCTCTCCAGCGCCGGAATGATGCCTTCCATCTTGCTCAGGACTTGGAAAGCCTCCAGCGCTTCTTCGTCGGTCGCCATCGTATAATAAGCGCGCTCCAGTTGACGCAGGTGCGCATGTTCCGGTCCGACCGAGGGGTAATCCAAGCCGGCCGAGACGCTATGCGTTTCCATGATTTGCCCGTCTTCATTCTGCATGACAAATGAGCGCGTGCCATGCAATATGCCGGGGCGGCTGATATCCAGGTCGGCGAAGCGCGCCGCGTGTTGCCGGCTTTCGATGCCGCGCCCGCCGGCTTCGACGCCGATCAGCTCGGTGTTCACGTCTTCGCGAAAGGCATGAAACAGCCCAATGGCGTTGCTGCCGCCGCCGACGCAGGCGATGCAAGCCTCCGGCAGCTGTCCGGTCAGCGCCTGGATCTGCTCGCGCGCCTCGGCGCCGATGACACTTTGGAAATCGCGCACCATTTTCGGATAGGGATGCGGGCCCAGCGCCGAACCCAACAGATAAAAGGTGGTCTCGACATTGGTCACCCAGTCGCGCATGGCTTCGTTGATGGCGTCTTTCAAGGTGCGGCTGCCGCTCTCGACCGGAATGACCTCGGCGCCAAGCAGCTTCATGCGGAAGACGTTGGGCTGCTGCCGGCGGATATCGACCGTGCCCATATAGACGTGGCATTCCAGCCCGAGTAGCGCCATCGCGGTTGCCGTGCCGACGCCGTGCTGGCCGGCGCCGGTTTCGGCGATGATGCGGCGCTTGCCCATGCGCTTCGCCAACAAGCCTTGGCCAAGCGCGTTGTTGATTTTGTGCGCGCCGGTATGCGCCAGGTCTTC
>WTGC01000027.1 GCA_011523705.1 Chloroflexota bacterium
TCGCCATCCAGGTCGACCCGCGCGACAGCCGCCACTTGACCATCGGCATCAGCGTGGGCGGCGTCTATGTCAGCCGCGATGGCGGCGAAAGCTGGGAAGCGCGCAACCGCGGCTTGTACGCCGATTACTTGCCCGATCCGCTGCACGAGCACGGGCATGACCCGCATATCATCCTGGCCAGCCCGTCGAACCCCGATGTGCTTTGGCAGCAAAATCACTGCGGCATATTCCGCAGCGAGAATGGCGGCATACAGTGGCGGGATATTTCGGACAAAAATGGAGGACCGGCCGGCTTCGGCTTCGCGCTGGCGGTTGATGATGAAGACGAGCGCGTCGCCTGGGTGGCGCCGGCGGTCAGCGCTGAATATCGCGTGCCGGTCGATCGCCAGCTGGTCATCTGTCGCACGGAAGACGGCGGCGAATCCTGGCAGGATTTGCGCAGCGGCCTGCCGCAAGAACACTGCTACGATCTGGTATTCCGTCACGCGCTGGACAAGAACGGCGACACGCTGGCGTTCGGCACGACGGCGGGCAACTTCTACGTCTCCGATGACCGCGGCGACAATTGGCGCTGCTTGACACACAACCTGGCGGTGGTCTATTCCGTGCGGTTTATGTGAACGGGTTGCTACGGCGCAAAATGTAGGGGTGACATTTGTGTGGCCCGATTACTGGATGCGGGGCGATGGTTGGGCGACTCACAGAGTCGCCCCTACAATTCTACTAGGGAACGGATTCGTACGGGCGAGGCGGCGACTCGCCCCTACAAGTTTCGCTTTGCTTGGCGCATTATTCTGTGGATCTACTATACTGACAGGGCATGAAAGGATGCATCAACAAATGACGGATACACCTGATCTCCTCCTGAAAAAAATCCAGGGCTGTCTTTACGGCGGCGCGATTGGCGATGCCATGGGCGGGGTAGCCGAGTGGCGCATGCCGGCTGAGATTCGCGCGCGCTACGGCTATATCACCGATCTGGTCGAAGCCTGGGACGCGCCGAACGACAAGAGTGGCCGGGGCGATGGCCGCTACACCGACGACAGCCACATGGTGCAGCTGCTCAGCCGCTGCTACATTGAACATGGCGACCACCTCGACGCCCACGAATACTTTCGACGCATCGGTCCCATGATCGGCTATGAGCAGCGCTGGATTCCCGATCGTGGGCGCGAGATGCCGCTAGCCGAGCGCCTCTTTTATCCGGAGAAATGGCTCTTCATCCGCTGGCTGGCCAATGCCGATCCGCGCTATGCCGGCGTCGGCAACATGGTCAATTGCGGCGCCGCCATGTACGCCGCGCCCATCGGCATTGTCAACGCCTGCGAGCCGCTGCGCGCCTATCAGGAAGCGGTCGATGTGCTCAGTCCGCATCAGGTCAGCTTCGGGCTGGAAGCGGCCGCCGTCCAAGCGGCTTGCGTCGCCGAAGCCTTCAAGTCGCAGGCTTCCGTCAGTTCCATCATTGACGCGGCGCTGAGCGTGGCCAAAGAGGGCACGGCCGATTGCATCGCCGCCATCGCCGATAAAGCCAGCACCTTGACCGACTGGCGCGAAGCCATTGGACCACTGCGCGAGGTCATGCGCGAATACGACACCTCAGCCGATGACGCCAAAAGCGAGCGCGGCAACGGCACCGATGACTGGACGCCCAGCCGCTCCCACAGCATAGAAGAAGTGCCGATCGCATTGGGCTTCCTGGTGGTGACCGGCGGCGACTACGAAGAAACCATCTTCGGCGCGACCAATTACGGGCGCGACAACGACTCCATCGCCGGCATGGGCGGGGCGATCGCCGGCGCGCTGCATGGCATTGACGCGCTGCGCCCGGAATGGGTGGAGACGATCAACAGCGCCAACCGTATCGACTTGATGCCCATCGCGGACGATCTGGCGGCTCTCACGCGCAAGCTGCAAGCAGAGCAACTCGCCACCGCGCAAAACCGACAGGCGGACTTCGACGCGCTGACCGGATAATTCGCCACTGAGTCACAGAGGAAATATAGACAATGTAAGGGCGGCCTTTTGGGTCGCCCGCGTTTGCCATTGGGATAGCGATTAGGGCGAGTCGCCGCCGCATGTCAGTGTCCACGCGACCTCGCCCCTACAACGTTCAGTTCGCTTGGCGCATTATTTTGTGAAGCGACAGTTGAAAGCGCATGAAAGGACGAAACTAATGAGTGACACACCGGATCTCCTGCTTAATAAAACGCTGGGCTGCCTCTATGGCGGCGCCATCGGAGACGCCTTGGGCGCGCCGGCCGAGGGGCGCACGCCGGAAGAAATTCGCGCCCGTTACGGTTACATCACCGATTTGGTCGAAGGCTGGGACGGTCCCTCCGATCTCGGCAAGGGCGATGGCCGTTACACCGATGATACGCACATGGTGCAACTGCTCAGCCGCTGTTACATCGAGCACGGCGATCACCTCGACGCTCATGCGTTCATGCGCCGCATTGTGCCGATGATGGCGCAGGAAATGCGCTGGGTGCCCGAGCGCGGCCGTGAGATGCTCTTGGTCGAGCGCCTCTTCTACCCCGAGAAATGGCTCTACATGCGATGGCTGGCGAATGCCGATCCGCGTTATGCCGGCGTCGGCAATATGGTCAACTGCGGCGCCGCGATGTATGCCGCGCCGGTGGGCATTATCAACGCCTGCGATCCCACCCGCGCCTACCAGGAAGCGGTCGATGTCTTCAGCGCGCACCAGGTCAGCTTCGGGCTGGAAGCGGCCGCCGTGCAAGCGGCTTGCGTCGCCGAAGCATTCAAGCCGGAGGCCTCGGTCAGCTCCATCATCGACGCGGCGCTCAACGTGGCCAAGGACGGCACGGCCGATTGCATCGCTGTAATCGCCGAAAAAGCCAGCACGCTGACTGACTGGCGCGAAGCCATCGCTCCCCTGCGCGAGGTCATGCGCCAATACGACACCGCGCCCGATGACTTCAAGAGCGCGCGCGGCCAGGGTGGCAACCACTGGACGCCCAGCCGCGAACATGCCATTGAAGAAGTGCCCATCGCGCTCGGCTTCCTGGTGGTGACCGGCGGCGACTACGAAGAGACCATCTTCGGCGCGACCAATTACGGGCGCGATAACGACTCGATCGCTGGCATGGGCGGGGCGATCGCCGGCGCCCTGCATGGCATCGACGCCCTGCGCCCCGAATGGGTGGCGACGATCAATTCAGCGAATCGCATTGACCTAAGGCCGATGGCGGGCGACTTGGCTGATTTGACAAGGCAGCTGCAAGCGGAGCAGTCGGCGGCGGCGCAGGCTCGGCGGGACGCGTTTGCGAAGTTGGCTGGGTGAGGGCTGGCGCTCACCAACGTCTGCAAAGTGAATAGTTCTATATTGAACCACCTCGCGAAAGCCACGGATACAGGCTACGCATTGAGAGATTGACAAGTTGGTGTATCGATCGTCTGAGTGTAGCGAGGATTAGGTAGGGTTTGCGTAGGTGGAGTAAATGAGGTCATTCTTCAATGCACGTCAACGAAGAATTCTAAACTCTTGTGGGTCTGAAAGGTGCCAACCTGAGCTTCGTTTATGAATGATTCCATCGACGGCAATTGTCGACCAGTCAAAATGCGCTTTATACGCCAAGAGATAATCGCTCTTTGTGAGTTCAATACGAACAGTGTGTACCTTACTGCGTGTACGCTCCCACAATATTACGATTGAGCGGTCTCCTATCTCATCACTCTGTGGGTCCACCAGAGAACTCAAACCTATCACCAGTCCCTTGATGGTATCGAAGACCGGTTCAACTTTTCTAAGCTCTTCACTGGCTCTCTGTAAAACTGAGGCATGCTTTCGTGCTATCTCAATGCTCTTGACAGTCTGCACGGTCGCTGAGGCGCCAATGCTCCTCGCCCACTTGACATTGTACTGAATTGGCGCGTATTCTTTCTCTGACATTTTCTTAACAGCATCGCACATATTGGCATTGAAGCCGCTTGTGTAGCCTTCAACGAGCAACTGCTCGTCTTCTCTCTTGGCCGCCATTGTGGTAGTCACCAGTCCTGCGACTATACGCTCCATTACGCGACGCTCTAGTGGCAAGATTACACCGGGATCCGCTTTATCAAACAGTTTTCTCTGATATGGCACCGGGTTTCCTACTTCCGACTCAATATTATAGTGCGTTTTGCCATTGGTACTCTGAATCAATCGAAAGTGATCTACCATTTGTCTTGCTTCACGTGTGTAGTAATTATAATGAGGTCTGACAGCTTTTTCCGAATTAGCGGCGTGCGCAATCAAGGTCTTTATTTCTGGCACTTGTCTTGCAGCAGTCGCAAGTGAATTGGAGTCTAATTCCAGCACGAGAACATCAAGGTCGAATTGTAGCAATGCTTTTGCTACGTGTTCGGGAGCACAATCAATAGCTGTTGATAGCGTCTTCAATGCATGATCCACGTAAACATGATAATCCGGTGCCCGAGTGTCTTTGGGCCACGCGATGTCGGCGAAATCATTTCTTTGAAAGACCAGCCAGCGGTCATTCTCGTTGCCAAGCGACCAGTCTTCGTGGTCCAGATATGCCGTAATCTGACTCAAGGGGAGCGCATATACGTATTCGAATATATTAGTCATGAGTATGGACCCTGTCTGGCCCGGTCAGTGAGTTGAAGAATAGTTTGTTGGTTGAATATGTTGCTCGTGGGAATAGGGATACGAATTGTTGTGTCTGGATTCTTAGTCGAACGCGGTTCACCGGTCAATTCTCTCCAATAACAGCAGTGCTTCAGGCACATTGCGTCCGGGCTCTGGCTCACCCACTGCGAGACTTCTGCCGGCATATGGAACGCAATCAATATCTTTATGCCAATTCCTTTCCAGTTAACCAGCTTATTGTATGCCTTGACCTTTATTGGAAATAGCAGATTGCCATTGTCGAACTTGCATCTAGTTGAAGCTTTTAGCTGACAGTTGAATAAAGGTCCGCCGTCTTCATAGCCGCGCGGATTATCAGGGTCGGGTATACAGTCAATTACTCTCATGTCTATACCCAAATCCCGCGTTGGGGGATCGCAATTTTTCCCAGCTTGCGCTGCAACAGCATTGACGTATGCAATTTGCAAGTTCTCCATCGTAATCCTGTCGGTGGGTTGCATACCTTAGAATCCAGGTCATTGCTTTAGACGATCAAGAAGAGAACCAATTATGTTATGGTTTTTGAACCCGCTTACAGTCAAGCAGTTTAGACAAGTCTAAATGACGAGGGTGAGGATTGTCAAACGGCAGTCACACTACACCCTCTCACGGCGCTGACCATCTGCCCACTCCCTGACGAAGCTGGCTGGCGGTTTGGGCGGCACTTTCAGATGCGCCATCAGCCGGTCCATTTTCTCGTTCAATTCGGTGAATTATCGCTGCGACAACTCATGGTTCGCCTAGACTATTTCATGCAGCCCCGTCAGCGCCGCTTCGTACGTGTCGATACGGTCCAGGATGTCGTCCTGCCCGTCGCGCAGGCTTTGGTATTCTTTTTCTTTCCGCTTTGAGCGAATGTCGGTGGTCGCCATGCTGCTTCCTTGCGCTCGCATTCTGTATAATGGCGCTGTGATACGCTGTCAAAATGCGTTGCGCGTGTTTCCTGGCGCTGAGGCGGGCGACTCACTGCCGCGCGTAGACACAGCGGGTCAGTCGCCCCTACAGTCGGCTCATTTGCGATGTAGTCTCTGTGCCCTCTGTGTCTCTGTGGCGAAAAAAAAGAAGAAAGGGTTGCTCCCATGTCAGATTTCCCCTCCCGCTCCCAAGATTTCTTCAACGCCGACGGCATCAGCGGGCTCACGCACCGCGCCTTCACCACATCCATGGGCTTTGACAGCGACGATATGGCCCGCCCGCTCATCGGCATCTGCAACACCTTCAGCGAACTCAACCACTGCAACAGCCACCTGCGGACGATCAGCGAAGCGGTCAAGCGTGGCGTCTGGCAAGCCGGCGGCTTCCCGCTCGAATTCCCCACCATTTCCCTCGGTGAAATCCACCTGAGCCCGACATCTATGCTCTGCCGCAACCTGGCGGCGATGGACACCGAAGAGATGATCCGCGGCAATCCAATTGACGGCGTCGTGCTGCTCACCAACTGCGACAAGACGACGCCGGCCGCGCTGATGGGCGCCGCCAGCGCTGATTTGCCGGCCATCATGGTCAGTGGCGGTCCCATGCTCAGCGGGCACTATCGCGGTGAAATCCTCGGCGCCTGCACCGATTGCCGCCGCTATACCGTCGAATACCAGGCGGGCACGATCAGCGCCGAGACCTACCGCGAAGTCGAGGCTAACCTCGTGCGCAGCGCCGGGCATTGCATGGTGATGGGCACGGCGTCCACCATGAACTCGCTGATGGAAGCGCTTGGCATGGCGCTGCCGGGCAATGGCGCCATCCCGGCGGCCGATTCACGCCGCATCCGCCTGGCGCAGGCCGCCGGCCGCCAGATCGTCCAGCTGGTCGCGCGGGAAATCCGCCCATCGCAGATCCTGACCGCCGAAGCCTTCGACAATGCCATTACCTTGCTCAATGCGGTTGGCGGCAGCACAAACGCCATCGTGCATCTGCCCGCCATCGCCGGGCGCGCCGGCGTCGACTTGCCTCTGTCGCGCTTTGACGAGATCAGCCGCCGCAGTCCCCTCATCGCCAATATGCGACCCAGCGGCGAATACCAGATGGAAGACCTGTTTTATGCCGGCGGCATCCCGGCCGTGCTGAAACAGCTGCTGCCGCTGCTGCATGGCGATGCCCTCACCGTGACCGGGCGCACGCTGGCGGAGAATGTCGCCGATGCCGAGGCCAGCAATTCGGACGTCATCCGGTCGCTCGACGATCCACTGGCAGGGGAAGGCGGCTTGAGCATCCTGCGCGGCAACCTGGCCCCTGACGGCGCGGTCATCAAGCACGCCGCCGCCAGTCCCGCGCTTTGCCAGCATCGGGGTCCGGCGCTCGTCTTCAAAGATATCCATGACCTAAAGGCGCGCGTCGATGACCCCGCGCTGGAGGTGACGCCCGATCATGTGCTGGTGCTGCAAAACGGCGGGCCCATCGGCGGACCTGGCATGCCCGAGATCGGCAACCTGCCGATCCCGCAGAAGCTGCTGAAGCAGGGTGTGCGCGATATGGTGCGCATCTCGGACGCGCGCATGAGCGGCACTTCGTATGGCACGATTGTGCTACATGTCGCGCCGGAAGCGGCCATCGGCGGACCGCTGGCCCTCGTTCGCGATGGCGATGAGATTGAGCTAAATGTTGCGGAGCGCCGTTTGCAACTGCACGTCTCCGAAGCCGAGTTGGCGGAACGGCGGGCGGCATGGTCAGCGCCGCCGCCAGCCTACCAGCGCGGCTACGGGCAGCTTTACCTGCGCAGCGTCAATCAAGCGCCACTGGGCTGCGATTTTGACTTTTTACGCGGGAGGGATCCGGCGGGTGCGGTCTGGCAGCCGAAGTTTTAGCTGGGGAAAAGCCGCTGTAAGTCGAGCGTGAAGCCGGGCAAAACGCCTTCACCACTCAAGTTGCCGTCTCGCTCAACGAATTCGGTCGTCGGTTCGCCATCTGGTCCCATGCGCCATACCTCGACGCCAGCTCGCTCGGGCAGGACAAGCCAGACGATTGCCGTGCCTTGCGCCAAATAGACCGCGGCTTTGCGGCGCATCTCGGCGAGAGAATTGCTGGGGGATTGGATTTCTACCGCCAAATCGGGCATGCGGGGGACAAATCTCTTATGACCCGCCGGCGGGACATTTTCCTTGCGGTTGAAAGCGACATCGGGACCAAGCAAGGTATGGCGGTCATCAACGGGAAAATAACCGGATTCGACGCTGCCGTCGCCCAGATCATGCTCTTCTGCATAGTTCAATAGGTAACGGAAAATGTGTCCCGCAAGGTTTCCATGTGTGTATCCCGGCGGCATGTCCCAAAACAGCTCCCCGTCAATTAGATAGAATCGCTTGCGTTCATTTTCCGGCAGCTGCGAAAGCCGCCAAACATCGTCAACTGTGTAGAGCCGCTCCTGTATCGCCATGGTTGCCTCGTGACACTTTCTGATCTGAAACGATTATAGCGCAATCTAGGTCAATTGGGTTATGGGCGGCTCTACTTGCGCAGCGTCAACCAGGCGCCGCTGGGCTGTGATTTCGATTTTCTGCGGGGGCGGGATCCGGCCGGCGCGGTCTGGCAGCCGAAGTTTTAACACCCTATTGTAAGATTCGCCGACGCTTTTGATCCTATAAGATGTAGGCAGCTAGCTGAGGCAGTTTATGGGCAAGAATGTAAATTATTCTCGTTGAATACGCTTCCATTCGGCAATGTGATGTCAAAGTAGAGATACTCATAATCGAGTATCCGAAGCAGTAAACGATGAAAGATGTGATAGCACTTCTCATATTCAACTTTTGTATCCCTCGTATGGAACTTCAGTTCATGCACGACGCTGTTTCTGCTTAGACGGAAAAACTCGATTTCGGAATTGCACAGACATACATTGTATGTGGATTTCATGGCTTCAACTTTTTGCTTGATTGGATAACTGTTTTGTAGCTGTTTGCCCTGACTTAGGTACTGCTTGTCGAGCAGATTCTTGCCTAAAGCATCAACCATGCAAAACATGCTCAATGCGTGAGTAATCGTGAATCTAGCGGCGTTGGTATCAAACATAACGTTTGCTACACCGTTGAGTATAGTTGGATGCGTAGAGTCAAATCTCTCAAAGGCCGGAAAACCATTTTTCAGAAAGTTGATTGCCGTATCGGCATTCTGAAAATTGACGAGCACAAATCCTCGTCTTGGATCGGTTCGTCGGTTTTCATGATAGGTGAATATTAATGACGAATTCGCATCATATACTCTGTAATTGATCCATTCGATCCTTCTGCCCTGAGAGATGGTCAATAGGTCGCATATTCTATTGACCATCTTGCGCAATTCGTCTCGACTGCGGCCGTCAACTTCTATTGTAAGTTCACACGTAACTTTGGTGGATTCGCCTGTAACTACGGTATTGTAGATGTCGTAGTAGTCATCGACTCTTCTGAAAACTATGTCGGAGCCGTCTAGCTTCAGATTGAGACTGTTATAGCAGGTTCCTCTTCCCCCTGAATTTGCATCGTTTCCGCAATAGAGAAAATTCGTTAAAGCGAATGTCACCGAGTGTGCCTTACTCCATTCCGGCTCATCGGCCGTCAAATGCCAAAGTCCGTAGTAGTACGAGTACTTGTCACTGAAGTCCACGGCAATAGGTTGCAAACGCTGATTTGGGCCTGTCGCTTCAAGTCTTATGCCAGAGTCCGTTCGTCCGCAAAACGTGATTCCATGGGCGTTGAGCGGCTTTGGCCAGTCTGCAAAGTCACAGTGCATCGCAATGTGGCCGTCCGAACGATGACCAATCTCAAACTCACAGTCCTGTTGATTGAGCTTTCCGCTTCCCTCATACAAGCTGGTGAATTCTGCTGTTTCGCTCACTGCCCCATCTCCATTGATTTGCAGTATTGGTATGCAAAACGATCCATGTAATCGCCGCTACGAGAGGTAATTGCTATCCAGCTGTCTAGCACGTCTTTTCGCACGAATGTATGATCTTCCACTTTTTCGTATCTGCCGCTAGACTTAAGAGGTCTCGCGAAATCCATACGCAAGCCGTACATTATGTAAGGCTCTGACGCTTCGCGGTACATGAGACTCGGAAAGACAAGCTTGGGGGAGAATCCGATGCCCACGGGTAGGTCAGCACATGATACAGCGTAATCACCCGTGCCTGAACGCTCTATCAGTGGTCCCTCTTCTCGAATAACTAAAGGCGCAAACAGGTCTGCGACTATAGCGTTCTCTGACATCGAGACCGAGTCTTCAAGTTTCGCGTTAGCAGTTTCCAACTCATTTAAGGCTAACTGTAATTCGGCTTTTGCTACCGCCAACTCCGAGCTAAGCTGATTAATGATCTTATCAGCTCGCAGCTGGTTCTCATGCGCGGCATATACTACACTGGCGACAATCACTACCACCACGGCTGCCCAAGGTAACCCGGTTGGCATGCGTTGAAGTAGTGGAACGCGTTTAGATTTTCCGTTCATAGTAAACTCCGTTTTGCAGCTTGATTGTCATCGTATTGCTAACGCGAACCAAAGTAACAGACTTCGGACGGCGCTACGTTCACATATCCAACTCTCCAGCCGCCAAGCCGACCGGCAGCGTCGCCGGCTGCTCCACCGTGCTTTGCAGCGCGATCCGCCGCCCCTGCGCCGCCGATTCTTCCAGCGCGCACATGATATCGAGCACGTGGAATGCCAGATCGCCACTGACGCGGTGCGGGCGTCCCGACTGTATCGCGTAAGCCATATCAGCGACGCCGGCGCCGCGCCCGATATTGATCGTATGGCTGTGCGGGAGTTGTACCCAGTCGCGCGTCCCGCCTTTGAGAATGTGATTCGTTCCGTGAAAGAAATTGGGATCGCCGATGTTCATTGAAGCGTCTTCGCCGTGGATCTCGAGCATGGGCAGATGATGCCCCCAGATATCAAAGCTGGTGATGACGCTGGCGATGGCGCCACTGGCGAATTCCAGCGTGCCGGCGACATGCGTGTTGACCTCGACTGGCAGTCGCTGCCCCTTCAACGCTTCGCTGGTGGCGATGCGTTCGGGGAAGCTCATGCGCGCCGAAGCCGAGACCCGCGCCACCGGTCCCATCAGATGGACGAGCGCGGTCAGGTAATAGGGACCCATATCGAAGAGCGGTCCAGCGCCCTTTTGATAGAAGATGCCGGGGTTTGGGTGCCAGCTTTCCGGTCCATGAGCCATGAAGACGGCGGTTGCCGCGACCGGCGCCCCGATCAGGCCGTCGTCGATCGCTTTGCGCGCAGTCTGCAAGCCGCCGCCGAGAAAGGTATCGGGCGCGCAGCCCATGCGCAGGCCTGCCGCCTTTGCCGCTTTGAGAATTTCTGCGCCATCTTCGCGGGTGACGGCCAGCGACTTTTCGCTGTAGGCGTGTTTTCCTGCCTTGATGATCTGCAGCGAGACCTCGGCATGCGCCTTGGGGATCGTCAGATTGACAACGATATCAATGTCGTCGCGCGCCAGCAGGTCACCGACGCTGCAGGCGATGAGTCTGTGCTCGGCGGCGAAAGCTTCCGCCCGCTCCGCGAGGATATCGGCGCAGGCGGTGATCTTGATGATATCGAATGGCGCGCAGCCTTCGATATAAGCCGGCGCGATATTTCCTGTGCCGATGAGACCAACGTTTAATGTTTGCACGGCGTCTCCTTTTGCGGGCGACCCACCGGGCCGCCCCTACAATCGGTACCCAATACCTGCGGGCGACCTGATAGGTCGCCCCTACTTGTCCGCCACGGCTTATGAATCGAGGACGCCGTCGAGCAAGCCAGCTGGCAGCGCGAGAGGCTGTTCAAGCGTGCTATTGATTTCGATGTGGCGCCCTTGCTCCGATGATTCTTCCAGCGCCAGCATGATCTCCAGGGCGTGGAAGGCGAGCTCGCCACTGGCGCGATGTGGGCGTCCCGACTGGATGGCGTAAGCCATATCGGCAACACCGGCGCCGCGGCCGATATTGGTGCTATGCGTCAGCGGTATATCGACCCATTCCCTTGTTCCGCCGATGACCGCCGATACCTCGCCGTCAAAGCGATTCGGGTCCGGTACACTGAGCGAACCCTCGCTGCCATGAATCTCGATGAAGGGCAAGTGGTTGCCCCAGACATCATAACTCATGATCACCGTGGCGATGGCGCCGCTTTCAAATTCGAGCGTGCCGGCGACGTGCGTGTTGACCTCGACCGGCAGTCGCTGCCCCTTCAGCGCTTCACTGGTGGCGATGCGCTCGGCGAAGGTCATGCGCGCGGAACCGGCGACGCGCGCGACCGGTCCCATCAGATTGAGCAGCGCCGTCACATAATAGGGACCCATATCGAGCATGGGTCCACCGCCCTCGAGATAATAGAAACCGGCGTTGGGATGCCAGCTTTCGTGCCCATGGGAGAGCCAGGTAGCAGTTGCCGCGACCGGCGCGCCGATCACGCCATCGTCGATCGCTTTTCGCGCGGTTTGCCCGCCGCCGCCGAGGAAGGTATCGGGCGCGCAGCCGATGCGCAGCCCAGCCGCTTCAGCCGCCTTGATGACAGCTTCGCCATCGGCGCGTGTCACCGCCAGCGGTTTCTCGCAATAGGCGTGTTTGCCAGCCTCGATGATCTGCAGCGAGACTTCGGCGTGCGCGGCTGGCAAGGTCAAGTTGATGACGATATCGATATCATCGCGCGCGAGCAAGTCGTCGACGCTGCAGGCGGTCAGCCCGTGTTCGGCGGCGAAGGCCTGAGCCCGGTCTTCCAGGATATCGGCGCAAGCGGTCAGCTTAATCACATCAAATGGCGCGCAGCCTTTGATGTAAGCCGGCGCGATGTTGCCGGTGCCGATGATTCCAACGTTGAGCGTTTCCATAATACGTCCTTTATGGGTTTGCGGGCGACCTGATAGATCGCCCCTACAGTTTCGCTCGCCGGCGGGCGACTCTCTGAGATTGGTCTAGGCCATGAATTCGGGGATGTTGCCGCGAACCGGCGAACTGTTGGAGACCGGCTTCGCCCAATTGATGGCGTTGGCGATCACCTTATGCACGATCGGCAGGTGAAAGATCGGATAGGTCTCGTGCCCCGGGCGGAAGTAAAAGATTTTGCCCTGCCCGCGCTGATAGCAGCAGCCGCTGCGGAAGACTTCGCCGCCTTCAAACCAGCTGATGAAGACCAGCGTATCGGGCGGCGGAATGTCGAAATGTTCGCCGTACATCTCCGCTTGGTCGATTTCAATGTATTCGGGCAAGCCATCGCAAATCGGATGGGAGGGATCGACCGTCCAAATCCGCTCCTTTTCATCGGCTTCGCGCCAGCGCAGCATGCAGCCGGTGCCCATCAGGCGGCGGAAGATCTTCGACAGATGCCCCGAGTGCAGCACGATCAAGCCCATGCCATTCAGCACGCGCTCTTGAACGCGGTCGACGATCTCATCGCTGACCTC
>WTGC01000116.1 GCA_011523705.1 Chloroflexota bacterium
CCCCCATAAATCCCCCCCGTTCGTCGGGGGGCGTCCCAGCAAGCTAAGGAAGGGGAAGCACTCTTGTAGCGCACTCGGATCAACGTAGTTTTGACGATTACGGCGTCTGAATGTCCCGATTCTGCCGTCGAGTCACCCTTCCCTAGTTCACTGGGGAAGGGCTGGGGATGGGGTAAAATGTACGGAACACAAGCTATCTGCAGTACAGGACAAGCCTTACAGATTGCTCTTATGCGGGTTCATCATATTGGGTTAGGCAATTTGAAACCTGCGGGCGGCTATGCTGAAGATTTCTCAGCCGCTGACGGGCGTCGGGATGATGATTTCTTCCACCGTCGGACCAAAAGCCGGCTCGCCCGGTTCGACGGCGCTGTTATCGACGCTGACGTTGAGATCGAAATGGATGTAGCCGCCGCTGAGCGAATCCGCCGCCAGCCGCAAAATATAATCGCCGTTTGGCGCCTGCGCCGCGACCGTGTCCCAGAGGCCCAGCGAACTTCCGTATTGCGGCATCTGCGCCAGCGAGGCGCTGATTGGGAAAAAGGTCTCCGGATCATCGGCGCTGGCGTAGAGCAGTTCAAACTTGTCGAAGTCGGGCGCGCTCACCTGCCCGCGCAGCTCCAAAGCGCCGCGGATCACCGCGCCATCGTTCGGATAGCTGAGATTGATCAACGGCAATTGCTGCCCTTGGGCGCAGCCGCGATCCGGCGCCGGCTGGACCGGGAGGCGCAAATCGAGCGACTCGGCGTAAGCCCGCCCTTCTTCAGTATTGTTGAGCCAATCGAGTGCGGCGACATCGCTGACCGAAGCGAAATACTGCTCAATGACGTGTCCGGTACAAAACTCGTTGGCGCGCTGCAGCGTCCAGCTGTCAACGGTGACGCGCTGGAGGAAGCTTGTTTCGGGCGCTGGCGGATATTGTTCATGCAAGAACAGGTCGGTGGTCGGCGCCGGGCAGGACGGGAAAATTAGCGTACCGGTCGTCCGGCAGATCTCGCGCGCGACCACCCCGCCGGGGTTCTCAAATGGTGCGGGCGGGTACCAGTTGGTCGCCGCCGCCATCACCCGGTTCCAAAGCGGGGCGGCGCTGCGATAACCGCTAGTGTTATAGGTCGGTGAATTATCCGATGTGCCCAGCCAGACGCCGACGACGGCGTTTCGAGTGAATCCCATTGTCCAGAGATCGCGGCCGCCGTTGGTGGTGCCGGTCTTGGCGGCGACCGTGTTCTGCGCCGGGATGCCGAGGCGCGCCAGCGTCAAGTTTGAGCCGGGCGGGAAGCTGGGCGCGCGGGCGGCGTCATCACTGAGCATGTTCTGCATCAGGTAAGCCAGCGCCGGTGATACCGCCTGTTCGCCCTCAGGGCGCTCGCGCGTGAGCTCGACTTGCTCGCCAGCGATCGATTCCGTGATGCGCTCGATGACATAAAGCGGGACGCGCCGCCCGCCGCTGGCCAAGACGCCGTAAGCGCCCATCATGTCGAAGAGCGTAACCTCGTTGGAACCCAGCGCGCTGGCAAGGGAGACGAATGATTCTTCGGGAAAATGCAAGCCAAGCGCTTCGGCCGTGTTTTCGAAGCGCCCGGCGCTGACGTAGTCGCGGAAGACCTTGACCGTCGGCACATTGTAGCTGTTTTGCAGGGCGGCCCGCGCCGACACCGGCCCATGAAATTCGCGGTCGACGTTTTGCGGCTCGTATATGCCGCCGGCGCCCAAATCTTCGACCAGCGGCACATCCCAGATGATGCTGGCCGGCGTCAAGTAGCTGCCGTCGCTGTCCTCCAAAGCCGCCATGTATACGAATGGTTTGATGGCGGAACCGGGCTGCTGGAAGGTCAGCGCATTATTGACCTGGCCCGCCTGAGCATCGTAATAGTCATGGCTTCCGACCATAGCGCGGATGGCGCCGCTCTTCGGATCGGTCACCATGACGGCGCCCGTATGCACGCCGGTCGCCAATGCTCTTAGCCCCCGAACCTGATCGCTCAAAGCAGCCTGCGCCGCCTCTTGCAGCGCTGGGTTCAAGGTGGTGTGGATACTAAGCCCGCGCTGGAAGAGCGCCTCCTCGCCCAACTCCGCCACAACTGCTGCGCGAACGAAATCGACAAAATGCGGAAAGCGCGCGCGATACTCGCCCGGTTGGAATTGCGTGGTTTCAATCTCGGCGATTTGCAGGATCGCCCGACCGCCGGCGATCTCGCCTTCCGCATTGGTTTTCACCAGATCGTCGGCGGCGCCGGCAACGATGCAGAAGGGACCGCGCTCCAGCCAGTGGCCATGCTGGAATTGCAGGCAGCCTACCTTAATCATCTTGCGCATGGTCGCGCGCATGCCGGCGACGGCTGAATCTCGATTCGCCACCGGGTCATGCTGTACCGGCGATGGCACGATGCTCGCCAGCAGGGCCGCCTCAGCGAAGTTGAGCTGATCGGCGCTGTGGCCGAAATAGAAATTGGCGGCCGCCTCGACGCCGTAATTCTGATTGGCGAAGAAAATCTCGTTGAGGTAGAGCTCAAGGATGAAATTCTTGTCATAGCGATTGGCGATTTCCAGCGCGACCAGGATCTCTTTGAGCTTGCGCTGCACGCTGACATCGCGGTCCTTTAAGACGAGGTTGCGCGCGATCTGCTGCGTGATGGTGCTGGCGCCGGATTCGATGCCGCCGCCGCTGACATTCTGGATGAAGGCGCGCGCGATGGCGACCGGGTCGAAACCCGGATCATCAAAAAATCGTTCATTCTCCTGCGATACGATGGCATGGATCATGAAGGGGCTGACCTGCTCCAGCGGGATGGCGGTGCGGGCGCCCGTCTCCTCGCTGTTGAGCGCGGCGAGCAGGTTGCCTTCCGAATCGAAAATGCGGGCGGTCTGGTAGGCGCCGCTATAGTCTTCCAAGGCGGCAATGCCCGCGGCGAAGGGCTCGACCGTATCGCGATACCACATCATAATGACGCCGGCGGCGATGATGCCGCCAGCCAATGCAAACATCAGCAGCGCGGCCAGCAGCGTCATCAACAAGCGCCCCCGCCTGCTCCCGCGCGAGCCAGGCAAATCTTGTACGACCGGCGCGCCCGGTTCGTAATCGGCATCGATAGCGCGCGGGATGACCGCATCCGCATCAACCGGCGCCGGAATGCGTATCGTGCCCGATAGCCGCGCGTCTGAGGCCAGGGTCGGCTGCTGCCCCGGGATTTCATCGGTGAGCGCGGCCGCTCCCGGAACGGTATAGAGCTCGTCTTTGGTGGGCGGTACTTCGCCGATTTTGACACCGCGTTCGTCATAAACTGGATCGCCAGCGGCAGGCGCGCCCAGGGTCGCCGGCAGATCGTACTCGGTCAGCGTCTCGTCGCCATTGAAGCTCGCGCCCTTTTGACCTTCGACCTTGCGCAGCGCGGCCGGGTAATCGACTTTCCATTGATTGCGCTCCGGGTCATGTCGATACCAGTCCCCGTTTTCGGCGTCAATCATCCACCAGACGCCGGACGCGTCCTGCACCATCGCTTCATAGAGCAGCCGCTGATAATCCTCAAAGCTGATCTCTTCTTTGCCCAGCAGGTCGGCCAGCGTAGCCGCCTGATTGCGCATGTCTATGAAACGCTGGGCGACTTCGCCGACCGATCGATCGCGGGGCTCAAGCGCTGCCGGTTTCGGCTCGTCGACGGGCAGATGTTCCGGGCGGGCATTTCGCTTGTCTTCACTCTCGCCCAGGTGCGAGTCGTAGTCTTCCGGCGGGGTGGGCTCGCTGTCAGCTTGGGCCGGCTCTAGCAGCGCCCCCATCATCTCTTCGGGCGACTTTGGCGTCGGCGCCGCGCCTTCGTCGATGGGCGGCTTCTCCCGGGTCGGGTCGTCGGGCATGGGTCGATTCCCGTCTGGCAAGGTATCGTGACGCGTTCATTATAGTGGAGAGCGCAGATTCGGGGAAATCGGGCGCGGGCTTAACCCGCTGCGGACTTATTCCGCTGAGCGAAGGCGGTAGGTCGCGTTCCGGCCGTTCTTGCTGACCAGGTCATAGCCGGCCTTCTGAATGATTCGATGCAGGCGCAGCCCGGCCAGGAACCACTTGACTGACAGCAGCGAATAGGCTTCATAAGGCCAATCATATTCCAGGCAAAGCAGCGTCGGACGGAATCCGTCTTCGATCAAGTTGGGGATGACGCGCTGTTCCGCGCCCTTCACGTCCATCTTGATGAAATCAATATGCTCGTGTCCTAATTCCGCGGCGAGAGTCTTGATTGTCCGCATCTCCACTTCGACATAGTCCGAACTTCGGCGCAAGTTGTCGGCCGAATGAGATATCGAATCGTCAGTGCTGGGTTTCCAGAACTTGATGATCGTATCATCATCCCAGACGCCGACCGGATGAAATTGAAAACCGGGCAGGCTCTTGTCTTCCATGAAAGCGATGGATTCAGGCGTCGGGTCAAAAGCATGAATCGTACAGCCGTGGCGTTCCACCAGGGCGATGTCGAAGGAGATATCGTCGCCGACGCCGAAGTCATAGACCAGCCAATCCGACCGGATCAACCCGCTGGGCACATGCCAGCCACCCATTGCGCTGCCATACCGAATGATTGGATACTCCTGCGGGACCACCGCGTTTCTCAGCAGCCGGTGCCAAAGCTGGACGCGGTACTTGTATCGCCTGTGCCAAAGCCGCATCGTTCCGCCTCTACGAATTCGCCACCGCCAGAAGTATAGCACCGAGCCGAGAAAATCGGGTGAAAACTGGAGTCGCCTTTTGCTGCGCTTCTCATATCAGCGAAGACGATGCGGATATATCGTAAGGGGGATTGCGCCGCAGCAAGTATTCCGCGAGCCGAATTGGCGCGCTGCGCACGGGGTAACGCTGTACCACATCGCGAAGCAACTCGTATTCGCGCCGTTCCTGCGCTTCCAACGCGTAATGCTCGAGCGCAAACTGCCTTGCATTGGCGCCCATTTTCCGCATGAGCTCGGGATTCGATAAGACCGTCCGGATTGCGGCCGCGATGCTTTCGGCGTCGGTGTCACAGAGGTAGCCGGTGACATTGTGTTGAATGACGCTTCGAATGCCGCGTACATTGCTGCCGATGATGGGCATGCCGCAAGCCATCGCCTCGATTAGCACTCGCGGCTGTCCTTCAATGAACGAGCAGAGAACAAAAGCGCGAGACTGATTCATCATGGCGGGCAATTCTTCGTTCTTCAGGCGGCCCAGCCAGTGGATGCGCCCCTCCAATGTGCCGAACCGCCGCTTCAGGATGCCTTCCTCGTTATCGTCTGGCGCCGCATCTTGAATCGACAGGTTACGCCCGCCAATGATAGCGATGGACAAATCTAAATTCTGGACCGCTTGAAGAACCGCAGCCAGGTTCTTTTCAGATGACAGGCGACCGATATACACCAAGTCATATCGTTTTGCGCCAGGGGCCGGCTGAAAATAAGACACATCAACGAAATTTGGAATTATCGTTGTCTTTGTCCCGGCCGCGGGCAAAATCTCGCTGACATACTCGGCCATTTCTTGTGTAGTAACTGAAATGTGAGCGGCGCTCGACAGCGCTTTCCGTTCCATACCCTTGATGCGGTCGGCAGTTGGCGATCCCGCCTCTTGCCTAACCCGTGCTTGCTCTGACCAGGGATAATCCATGCGCAGAATCATCGGCGCCTGCCAAGCCCAGCTCGCCCGATGCGCTGAAAACAGCCCGGAGCTTTGCCAGTTTCGCAGCACATCGCTTCGCAGCAGAGGCAGCGCGTGCAGCTGGTGAATGCGCCGAATGTAGGTCCGCAGTGGTAAGTTGGCGCGATTGCAAAGAATCCCCATTCCCTTGATTCTGTCTGCGTAGTCGAGCTCTTCCTGGCCGCCGTAGGAAAGAATGCGTATTTTGACCCCTCTGTCCTGCAGACGGCGATACAGAGCCATTTCGCGGTCAAACATGCCGAGTTCGTCCATCTTTTCCAGCGTTGCGTCATATCCCAAGACGAGGGTCAGATTCATGGGTTGAGACACTTTTCAGATGTTCCTCAGCCGTCTAAGACTACGCGCAGGGTCGCTCGGGTCGCGGTTGCGCCCGTAAGCGCTAGTTTGGGACCTGTCAAGAAGTATCGCGCGGCAAGGGGCATACGACTATTGGGTTTTGGCGATGAGTAAAGGCCGGTTGCTTGCTGGCGGCATACAGACGCGGCGCGAGGATATCCTTCGAACGACCAACGCCAGCGATTGCATTCGCAGTGCTGCGGCATTCGCCGTCTGTTCCCGCGCTAGCGCAATTGACTTGGCGGCGGCGCCGACTCCAAATTGACGACAAAATCAAATGCGCTCCCTAAGCCAGTGCCCCATCCTCTTCTTCGACCAGCTCATGAGCCCCGCCGGCGAGGTAGCGGTACACGTAGGGATTGCCGAGGACAGCCATATCGGCGACGACATCGTCGCGGCGAATGGTGAAGTGAAATATCTCGATGCAGCGCATGCCGGCAAACCAGTGCCGGCGCAAAGTGACGACCTTGTCAATCTCCCAGCCGCGGGCGATCGCCGTCAGCAGATTATCGCCGCCGGCGTATCGTTCGGAAGAATAGCTCCAATGCTGCGAGGTGACGTCTTGATCTTGATTTTCGAGAATCTGCCGCGGCTCTGCCGTCATTGTCTCGGTTTCTCCCTGAGCATGCGAATATCGGCGAAGATTA
Organism: Chloroflexota bacterium; assembly: GCA_011523705.1. Taxonomy (GTDB): domain Bacteria; phylum Chloroflexota; class Anaerolineae; order Aggregatilineales; family Phototrophicaceae; genus UBA6055. The sequence goes on from WTGC01000116.1 coordinate 6,661, forward strand.
TAGGCGTCATCTTCGCTCCCTTCAAGGCAGCCATCTGCGCTTAAATTGGCTTTATCGCGGAATCAGTCGGGGATGACCGCGCAATCCTGCGTGACATCAAAGATGATGCGGAGGTCGTTTTGGATGATGTATCGCTCAATAAATGGGTTGCTCAGAACGGGCATGATCATCAATTGGCTGCCGCGCATCAAGGTGAAGTCGTAAACGGTGCGCGGGCGGCTGCCGCTATTCCACACTTGCCGCGCGCTGACCCGAGGCAGAGCCAAGATCCAGCCCTCGCGCATGATGGAGATCAACTGGCTGGCGGCGGCGTATTCTTCCGAATCCGGACTCCAGTATTGTTCGCCCTCGGTGTATTTCTCGTGGGTATAAATGTTCTGGCTCAGTTCCATCAGGTTCGCCTCCATTTTCGCCACACCCTTGAGACGAAGGTTCCCATGCGGCAAACTAAAGTGGAGCCCTTGGCGGAAGATTTGGCGCTGGCGGCTATCTATCTTCTCGTCCAGCGTATGAGTTTCTCACTTCCGCTAATCTCATTATAGTGGAATCGGCATCGCACGAGAACAAAATTGGAATGGATACGTCTCAACTAAATCCAGCAAAGCACAACTGTCATGCGGGTCGCGCTTAATATAGCACCCTTTCGCGGGGATGAAGTATGAGTCGGGACGACGAGATATCGCAATAGCCTTTAAGGCGCCCAGAAGGCGGCAAGCGCGGCGATCATGTCGCGCAGCGTCGGCTGGTCGGGCTTGATCAATCGTCCAAAGCCATGTTCTTGGGCGGCCGCCGATGTCGCGCCGCCGATGCAAGCGGCTGGCAGCTGCAGCGCCGCCGAGGTGGGGCAGCGCCGGCGAAAAAAAGCGACTGCTGACGGGCTGGTGAAGGTGAGCGCGTCGACCCCGCCCCGGCTGATCATCGCTGGCAGATCAGAACCGCCTTGCGCCATGACCGTCCGATAGGCGACGACGGTGGTCACTTGAGCGCCGCGCGCCCGCAGGAGCGCCGCCGTTGACGCGCCCGCAAGGTCGGATTGCGGCAGCAAGATGCGACAAGGCTCGACCAGCGGCAGGCTCCGCGCCAACTGACCGGCGCCAAATTCGACCGGCACATGCTGCACCGGGCGCGCCAGTTGCGTTCGCGCTTCGGCAGCAGTCGCTGGACCGGCGGCGGCGACATTGATACGGCTGTCAGCCAGCCGAATACCCAGCGCGGATAGACGCTCGGCAATAACGCATACGGTGTTGCTGCTGGTCAGCAGCAGCCAGTCGAATTCGCCGAGCCGGAGCAGGCAGTCTTCGAGCGGTTGCCGGTCGGCTAGCGGCGCAATGGCGATGCAGGGATAGCCTATGGGCGCGCCGCCCAAATCACGGATCAGGGTTTCAAGCGCCGGCGCCTGATGTCGAGCGCGGGTGACGGCGATGCGTTTCCCCGACAGTGGCTTCGCGGCCGTCATCGGTCGTCTCCGATATCGATGGTTTCCAGAATGCGTTGCGCGCCCTTCGCCAGCGCCTCGGACGCCAATCTTGCGCCAAGCGCTTGCGCCAAGGTCAGGCCGGCGGCGCCCTCAATCGCGCCGGATTCGCCGGTGACATCCACCTTCGCGCTCCCGTCCAGCGCGATCACCCGACCCTGCAGCATGAGCCGATTGCCGACAATATGCGCATAGGCGGCGACGGGCAGCGAACAGCCTGCGTCGAGAACGCTGAGGAAGGCGCGCTCCGCGGCCGTGGCATGCGTCGCCCGCCAGTCGGCAAGCGGACCGAAGAATGCCAGGCCGTCGCCGTCGTCGCGGCATTGGACGGCGAGCGCCCCCTGGCCAGCCGCGCAAAGCATCTGCCCCTCGTCGAAGATCTCGCTGATCTGATCAGTGAGCCCCAGACGACTCAAGCCCGCCGCCGCCAAGACAATGGCGTCAAACTGCCCGTCATCCGCCCTTAGTTTCTCGAGGCGCGTCGGCACGTTGCCGCGGATGTGCGTCATCTTGAGATCGGGCCGCAGCGCTAGCAGCTGGGCGCGCCGGCGCAGGCTGCCCGTCCCGATCCGCGCGCCTCGCCGCAATTGAGCAAGCCCGCCGCCGGTACGGCTGATGAGCGCATCGCGGTGATCGCCGCGTTTGGGGACAGACGCCAGCGCCAATCCCGGCGCTATTTTCACCGGCAGGTCCTTCAAGCTGTGAACGGCGCAATCGATTTCGCGCGCATGGAGCGCCGCTTCCAGCGCGTCGGTGAAAAGCCCAGTGCCGCTGATGCTGCGGAGCGGCGCCGACATGTTCAGATCGCTGCGCGTCCGATATTCGCGGATATCCACGTCGACATTCTTATGATGGCGGCGGATCAATTCCGCGACGTGATTGGCTTGCCAGAGCGACAATCTGGAACGGCGCGTCCCCAGTCGAACGACCTTCTTCATTTGCAATCGCCAAGTAACGGTCTCGTCTCTCTGCCAATTATACCTTGCGTCGGGCAATCGTATGGCGGGCGTAGAGATCGCGTGCAGTACGCGCTCCCACCCTCGTGATAGGGTGAAAGTGCCTTAGCAGCATTTCGCCTCAGGCACTGCGGTTTCCGGGAAGGAGCGAGACGAATGTTTCGAATGGTATTCACTTTTCTGCTGGCATCCTGCCTCTTCCTGCCCAGCGCGCTGGCGAATGACTCCCAAGCGATTCACGAATACGACCCAAGCGTCTGCGCGGCAAGCCATGGCGCGGCGAAATCGCGCGTCGAGCGGGCGGTGGCGGCCGCCGAAAGCGCCGAGTGCTTGGCTATGATGGCGGCTTTTCCTCGCCCTGAATTGCAGCGCATCAACCGGGATCGCTTTACGCTTGACCGCTACCATTTCTGGCGCGTCAGCCGCGAGGGGGCGAATCTGTACAACGCGCCCGGCGGGCATGTGGTTGACACGATTCCGGCTGGATTTAATTTCGTCAATGCGATCAATACAGGCGTAGAAGGCTGGGTCAAAGAAGAAAACGGCCGCTGGCTGCGGCGAGAAGACGCCAAACCGGTACAGGCATCGACTTTTACTGGCATGCTGCTGCCAGACGACTGGGCGCATCCCTACGCCATCATCCTGGACAAAGCCGGTACGCGCGCCTCGCTGGCGCCCGGCGGAGCAGCCAGCGACGAGAGCGGATTCATCGCGCGCCGCTACCGCCTGGTCAACATCTTCGCCCGCGCCGAAGACGATGCCGGCAAGGTCTGGTACCTGGTTGGGCCGCGGCAATGGCTGCGCCAAGAGCTGGTCGCCAAATTCGCGCCAGCTGAGAAGCCCGGCGAAGTCACAGGACGCTGGGTGGCGGTCGACCTTTTCGAGCAGACGTTGATCGCCTATGAAGACGAGACGCCTGTCTTCGCCACCGTCATCTCGAGCGGCATGGCTGACTGGGAGACCGACGAAGGGCTCTTTGACGTCTGGGCGCGCTTGATTAGCGACCCGATGAGCGGCGCGGCGGGCGGTCCGGATGCCTACGCCCTGCAAATGGTGCCCTGGGTGATGTACTTCAATCGCGGCCAGAGCCTGCACGGGACCTACTGGCACGACTCCTTCGGATATCGGCGCAGCAAAGGCTGCGTCAACCTGACCATCAGTGACGCGCGCTGGATATATGACTGGATGCTGGGCGCCGAGCCAAACGAAGACGGCGAGATCGTGAACTACGTTTACATCTTCAGCACCGGCGTCTACGACATCACTTGACCAACAGGCGCGCCACTCAATGATGCCGCTGGCGAGTTAATGCTTGGCTAACAAAGAATAACGTAACCGCGCATATCTGAATCTGTAGGGGCGAGACGGTGGCTCGCCCATTGACTGTAAAAGGATAATTGTTGGTAGCGGGCGATCCAAGGGACGCCCCTACGTTTACCATATCGGAACGTCATCCGTTCAAAGATTCAAATCAGCGAACGCACGGCCGGCTCGAAGCCGATCAAGTCGCGGGCGCGGTCGATGCTGACCAGGGCATCCGCGCCCTGAATTGCTTTCGAGCGGCGTACCACCTCGGGGAAGAAGGTCGCCAGCAAGGCTTCAGAATCGCTGTTCAAGCAATTCAAATCGCTGTTGACGAAGAGAGCGTGGGCGCCTCGGAAATCGGCAGTCAGCGCCTTTTCGAAGGCTTGGGTCGTGTCCTCAGTGTGGATGAAGGCCCAATAATTGAAGCGATCGAAGAAGTAGGCGCGCAAAAGCCAGTCTTCAATGTCGTCGCGGTCGAACTGACCGGCTCTGATGGCCTCGTATTCTTGAACCCGTCTCGCGCGCAGGTCAAGCGCCCGGGCGCGCGCTTCCGCCAGTCGCTCTTCGCGCTCCTTTTGCGGTCCCGCGATAAAGTCTTCCAGCAGTTGCCGCCGCCGCCGGAGACTCTCGCGCAGACTCTGCCCGGCAATCGTCGCGTCGCTCCAAACGGCCGGCATGCGAAAAGAGACGCTGTCGATGCCGCTGCGGCGCTGGTAGTAGGCGGCGATTTCTTCGACCAGCTGCTTGGAAAAAGAATAGGCGTCGGTGGTATGCGTCGGATGTTCTTCATCCAGCGGGAAATAATCATGCTGGCGATCATCGCAGCCCCAATAACTGCCGAAGGCGTTGATCGAGCTGGCTTGGGCGATGCGCTTGACGCCGGCGCGCTCAGCCGCCTCAAAGACATTGTACGTGCCGGCGACATTGATTTCGAACAGGATGGTGTCCGGATGGGTCATCGTCGACGGAATCGCGGCGAGGTGCACAATGGCGTCGCAGCCTTCGACTTGCCGCCAAAGGGCGGCGTAATCGCGGATGTCGCATTTTGCGTACCTGACGCCGTCAATTAGCGGGTCCGGCGCCAAGTCAATGACGCGTACGTCCCAGCCAATGCGAACGAAGCGCTCGCATATCGGCTTCCCGACCTGGCCCGCGCCGCCGGTGATGAGTACGCGCATGATCGGCTAGTAGACCATTTTGAAGGCGATCGGCGCCGACATGGCGACCGAGTTGCGGTAGGTGAGCCAGCCCGAATCGGAGTCGATGGAGAAGATGGCGGCGTTATCGGTGTGGCGATTGCCGACGACCAGGATTTCCCCGCGAGGATCAATCATGAAGGCGCGCGGCCAGGCGCCTCGCGTCGCTTCATAGCGCAGCAACTGTGGCAAGCCATCATCGTCTAACGCGTAAATCACGATGGAATCGTGACCGCGATTGGTGCCGTATAGGAATTTGCCGTTCGGATGCACATGCACATCGGCGCAGGTATTCGGTCGGCCCGCCGGTTGGACGTAATAAGTCGGCATCGTCGATAGGACCGAGAGGCGCGTCCAATTGTCGTCTTCATCCCAGGCGAAGGTCGCCATCGTCGAATCCAGCTCGTTGATCACATACATGCGCGGCAAGCTCGGGTGAAAAGCGACGTGGCGCGGTCCGGCGCCGGGCGGCAAGTCAAGCGTCTGCGATAAGGTCAGCGCGCCCGCGTCCGCATCCAGCGCGTAGAGGTAGACCATATCCGTGCCCAAGTCGGGCACGACCGCGAAGCGATTGTCCGGCGTGGTGACGATCATGTGCGGATGGGAAACATCCTGCCGCTCCACATTGGGTCCGGTGTCGTCATCAATCTCGATATGTTCTGTGTATTCGCCGATGACGCCGTCGCCGTCGATGGGGTAGACGCGGATATTGCCGCGCGCTTCGCCAAAGACGTAATTGACCATCAATACCTGGCGCCCGCCAACCTCCACGCAAACGTAGGCGGGCGAGGTGCCAGCGGCCGCTTGACGGCTGATGAGCGACAGCAAGCCGTCCGCGTCGATGGCGAAGGAGACGACCTGCACGCCCGCGTCCATCGTCGTCGCCACCAGAAAGCGCCCGTTGGGATGAATATTGAGGTAGTGGCATTCGCTGATCTCAGTGACGCGCTGGACGACATTGAGCGTCGCGTTTTCATAATCGAGTTCGGCGACGGTGATGCCGTAATCGGAGTCACCAGCGTTGGCGATGTAGACGAGATTGGCGATCATGCGCTGTCCTTTCCTAACTTCGCAAATCCCGCCAAGTGTAGCGCAGATGACGCGATGAGGCGATATGACGACGGGCGACTAACAGTCGAGAGTGGTCAGTCTGTTGTCGTTCTCGTTTTGCTGAGTTCAGTAGTCTTTTTCACCACAGAGGAATCGAGGCAACACAGAGGGCGCCGAGAGCTCTTGAACACAGAGAACACAGAGAACACAGAGAAATGCGGGCGACATGATATGTCACCCCTACAATTCATCCGCATTGCGGGAATGGGATTGAAAAGCGCGCCAAGCACCAAGAGCCCATCAAACGTGAAAATCCGCACCAGGCGACGCTCCCCCTTCCATCCTTGTGGGGGAAGGGGGTTGGGGGG
>WTGC01000031.1 GCA_011523705.1 Chloroflexota bacterium
GGAATTAATCGCACCACATAAGGCAGCATCATCGTCGCCAGCAAGATGCCGAAGAAAAAGTTGCGTCCGGGGAAGGGAATGCGGGCGAAGGCGTAACCAGCCAGCGTACAAGGAATCCAAGCGCCAAACAAAGCGGCGACCACAATAATCATGGTATTGCGCGTGTACAGCATGATCGGGCGCGCTTCAAAGAGATAAGGGTAATTCTCCCAAGCGACCGGATCCGGGATGAGTTCCAGCCGGCGAATGGTGATCTTGTCGCGCGTCTTCAGCGACGTGGAGGCCGTCCAAAGCAGCGGCACCATCATCACAATTGCCCCGACCGTGAGGATCGTGTAGATGATGATGTGGCGAACCAATTTGGTTCTGGGATCTTCAATCATGCCGGTAACCTAGCGCCACATCCTACGTCTCGTCGTCTTGCGAATCGCCGTAAAACACCCAGCGATTCGAGGTATAGACAAGTAGGATTGTCAACACAAAAATAATCAGGAATAAGAAAACAGATAGCGCGGCCGCATAGCCAAACTCAAAATCGCGAAAGGCTTTGTTATAAACATGCAGCATATAAACAAGTCCAGCTTGCAAGGGTCCTCCATGCGTCCCAATGAGGATAAAGACCTGCTCGAAGACCTGGAAGCCGCCGATCAGTCCCATCAAGAGATTGAAGAAAATCGTCGGCGTCATCAGCGGCACGGTAATGTAGAAGAGCCGCTGCCGGCCGGTGCCCCCGTCAATCGCCGCCGCCTCATACAGATCTTCCGGGATGCCCTGCAATCCGGCGAGAAAGATGATCATCTGCGCGCCAAAGCCCCAAAGGCTGAGCAGGATCAGCGACGGCTTTATCGCATCCGGCGACGATAGCCAGCGCACCGGCGCCGCGCCAATCAAAACGAGGAACTGATTCAGGAAACCATAACGCGTGTTGAGAAAGCCGGCGAAAATCACGGTCGCCGCCACCAGGGGCACCACCGACGGCACATAAAACAGGGTGCGATAGAGCTCCATCCCACGTACGCGCAAATTCAAAATCAACGCGATCAAGAAGGCGAATATCAGGCGCAGCGGCACACTATATCCCAGATAATAGAGCGTGTTGTACATGCTCTTCCAGAATAACTTGTCCTCGGTAAAGAACTCGGTGTAGTTGTCAAAACCAATCCAGGGCGGCGTGCCGACCGTGCCGATTTGATAATCGGTGAAGCTCAAATACAAGTTGTAGATGAAGGGCATCGCGTCAAAGATGATGAAACCGGCGAACCAGGGGAAGATGAAAGCGTAGCCGATCAGGGCGCGGTTGCGGAACCACCACTCCTGCAGCCGCACTTTCCAGTCGGCTTCGTTTTGCGTTTGCTTTGATTTCAAGGAGGCTTGCACGATTTTCTCCCAAACCCCCACCCTAAATCCCTCCCCGACGCGCAGTGTCCACGCGCGCCATAAAGAGGGAGGGACTTGCCATCTTCACCCGATTGCTGTAGTTCTCCCCTTCCCTCCTTGTGGGTGCGCGAAGACACTGCACTTCGGGAAGGGGTCGGGGGATGGGGGAGAACAGTCCTACATATTGTTGGCGTCAAACTCGGCCCAGAACTCGTCCAGCAGCGCTTGCATCTCGGCATGCGCGTCGTTCAGCGCGTCTTCCGCTGACTTCACGCCGAAGAATGCCTCTTCAACGCTGTTGGTCAAGATCTCGGCAAGCTGCCCTTGCACCGGCGTAATCTGCACCGGCGCATCAACAGCCAGCGCCTCTTTGACCTTGTCCCAGTAGGGATTGATCTCGTAGTAGTCCGGGTTTTCGTTGCAGGCTTTCACCGGCGACGGACGGCTCTGCGCAAACAGGAAGGCGCAGCCTCCCAATTCATGAACGCCGATAAACTCGGCGAACTTGTAGGCGGCCGCCTGTTTCTCCGGCGGATGCGCGGCCGGGATGGTGTAAGCCCAGGCGCCGACGAAGTTGTATCCGGTGACGCCTGTGTGCTTGGCCTCAGGATTCTCGCCGTTGTAGGGCCGTATCATCACACCCCAAGAGTCCGTATCCCAATACAGATCCGGCGCGACGTTGTTCAAGTGCCCGAAAGCAGCCGAGTTGATGTGCAGGATGGCGAGCGCGTCATCGAAGAAGGGATGATCGCCCTGTGAGAAATTCGTATCCTGGAAGAAATCGGTCATGTTCTCGATGCCGCCATTGATCTCGTTAGTGAAGTTGACCATCCACTCCAAGGTCTCTACGCCCTCTGGGCTGTTGAAGAGCAAGGTCCGGCCATCGTCGCTGGAGTATTTCCCGTTGTTGGTGTAGAGCCAGAATACGAAGGCATCGCCGTTGCTGCCGAGATTCGTGCCGAGCACCTCAACGCCCATCGCATCGGCAACCGTCAGCGCGCGAGCCACTTCCTCCATTTCCTGCCAGGTCGTTGGCGGGCTCTCCGGATCAAAGCCGGCATCGCGCAGCATGTTCTTGTTGTAGAAGTACAAGGGCGATATCAGACCAGCCGTCGGCATGGGCAAGCCGTAAAGCTCGCCGTTCCAGTATTGCAAGCCGATCTCGCCATCGTAGAAGACGCTGATGTCGGTGCCCTCGGCTTCGACATAGGCGTCAATCGGAATGATCAAACCGGACAGAGCAAACTGATAGGTCTCGGGACGGGTGGACATGATGATGCCCGGCGGGTTGCTGCTGGCGGCGGCGGTGGCGAGCAATTCAGCCCGGTTGTCCCAAGGCTGCACTTGATTGATGACGCGGATGCAGGGATTCTCCGCCTCGAAATGACCAATGAGCGTGTCCATCAGCGCCTCGCGATGGGCGCCCCACCAGTTCATGAACTCGAGCTCGATGACCTCGCCTTCGCAGTCCTGCGCAAGCGCCGGCGCCAAGCCGAGCGACAAGAGCATCATCGCCGCCAATGCCAAACCAAATATGCGTGAGAGTTTCATGGTTTTCTCCTTTTGAACTAAAATCGCGAATCTATTGGCTTTTCAGCCATTGCTTCACAATTTTATCGCGGCGCGACTTTATTTGCAGTTTGCCGCGCGCTGGGTATACTTGGGCGAACTTAGCCAAGCGCAATCGAACTCTAGGGCAGTGTAACGCGTTTCGCGTAAACTGTCAAAATAGCGGCTTCGACGACGCGCCGCAGAATCGTGAATGTGATGGAAAACCCGGGTGTCCTGAATATCTTAAAATACGCCAACGCGGTAAAGCTGAAATGGTTCAGCCACGACGGCTCGCGGCATGTCTGGATACGCGCGGACCTCAAGCACATGGATGATATCAACGGCGCCAACACGGTCGACATTGCTGACATCAGCCGTGGCAGCGGTTTGCTGGAGCTGCTGGTGGATATCCTCACTTCGGCGGACACTGACTGGATGAAATACGATTCCCCCGGTGAAGAAGAGTGGTATGTGCTGCCTTCACTGTTGGATACATAGGCATTTGATATTTTTCCTGGTCGATAACACGAAGGGAATGAGCTGAACAAAATGAGCGCCTACTCCGCCGATCCGCGCCTGAGCCGCTTCGACCCGCTCGAACGCGTCATCTTCTACGATGACTTCGACGAGGGCATTCGCGGCTGGTCCGAACTGATCGGCAACTACGAACATACACTCGATTCCATGCTGCCGGAATACAGCGACATGCGCCCGCCCATGCTCAGCAACTTGACCATGTGGGATACGGGCACAGCCGGCTCGATGGAAGGCGACTACGCGCTGAAAGTGGCGAGCCGCGCGCGAATGGGCGCGCTGGCCACCAGCATCAAGCGGGTCACATTTCGGCGGCGCGGGCAGATCCAGCTCGAGTGCTATTTCACCTTCAAGCCGGAAGCGAGCGAATTGCGCTTGTCCGTCAATGACGTGCGCGCATTCGGCGTGCTCTTTGACCTGCAAGACGGCATGAATCCTGAATATCGCTGGATGCCGCACCTGCGTTACCACAACGCCCAAGGCGATGAGATGATTAACCGCTGGCAAATGAAATCAGCGACGCGCGCCTTCAGCAAGATCGGCGATTCCGGCGAGACTGTCTCGCACTACCATCTGGGACCGGAGCACTGGGAATACATCGACGCGCCGGTGCAAACCCTCGCTTACAACGAAATCGCCACCAAGATGAATTGGCATTATCTCAGGATCAATGTCGACCTGGCCGAACGCCGCTTCCTCGGTTTCCAGTGCAACGATCTCATCTACGATGGCGATCCGCTGAAGTACGTATCGATACCGGCTATGCCAAACTTGAATTGCATGCTGAATACGTTGTTTTGGGTCGAGACCAATCGCGACAAGCGCGCCTTCTTGTATGTGGATTCCGTGCTGCTCTCGGGGGAGTTTTGATCATGAGCGTCCGACGCAGTTACACCGCCATCGTCGAGCGCAACGTCCTCTGGGACCGCGATTTCGCGACCGAGCCCTACGAAGCCGCCTGGGCCAGCGAGGCGATCTTCTTCGTCCGCGCGCTGGAGGTTTCGCCAGAATTTAGCGGCATCGCCCGCGTACAGATATCCGCCGACGGCATTCATTGGGTGGACGAAGGCGCCACGATGAGCTTGCCGACGGCGAAAGACGCGGTGACATTCTGCAAGGTGGCTCACTTTGGCGGCTGGCTTCGCCTCTATGGAGAACTCGACGACGGGGCGTCGATCACCGTTCTGGTATCGCTGGCGCTGAAGGAATGAGTGCCGTAATGTTCAACCCCCCTCTAAATCTCCCCCCAATGCATTGGGGGGAGACTTTGCCCGCACTCAGCGAATTCAACGCGCAATCATGTTTCGGCGCATTGCGCAAATGCCAATTGAAAATTCCGAATCTCATTCTTGCGCTCCCCCTCCCTGATGCTTCGGGGAGGGGGCCGGGGGGAGGGGTTGGTTTGAGGCGGCTCGCGCGATTCAATATAGGAACCTAAACATGACCCCTCCCCCAAATTTCGAATACGATGCCGTCATCGTCGGCGGCACGCCAGCCGGCATCATGACCGGCATCACCGTCGCCAAAGCGGGAAGGCGCGCCGTCATTCTCGAGCGGACCGGTTATATCGGCGGCTTACCGGCCAATGGATTGGGCGCCACTGATATCCACACCCGCGGCGCCACCGGCGGACTCTTCCTCGAATTTGTCGGGCGCATCAAGAAGCATTACAGCGATACATACGGTCCCGATTCGCAGCAGGTCATCGATTGCAGCGATGGCTACCGCTTCGAGCCCCATGTGGCCGAGAAAGTCCTGCATCAAATGATCGCCGAACAAGGCGACTTGCTCGAAGTCCGCACGATGCGGCAATTCGACCATGAGCCGTCCAATGCGATGAGGGATGGCGCCGTCTTGCGCGAAATCAAGATCCGCAATCGCGAGAGCGGCGAGGAAGAAATCTACCGCGCGTCGGTCTTCGTCGACGCCACTTACGAAGGCGACCTGGCGGCCGCAGCCGGCGCGCCTTATATGCTGGGGCGCGAAGGCGCCGACGAATACGGCGAGCCCTGCGCCGGCAAGTTCTACCAACGCTGGGACGCGCCCGTCGACGAACATTACTCCACCGGACAAGCCGACAACGCGATTCAGTCCTACAATTACCGACTGCCGCTGACGACTGACAAAGACAACATGACCCGCATCGAAAAGCCGGCCGCCTACAACCGCGACGAATATGTCTCGCTGATTGACGACGTGCGGCTGAACCGCTTCGCCGGTCCGCCGAAGCCGATGGAGTTCGATGGCATCGGCGCCATCACCAACATGGCGCGCGTGCCTAATGGCAAGGTGGACGGCAACAATCAGCATGCCGCCTTCATCTCGACCGATCTGCCGGAAGAGAATTGGCCTTATCCAACCGCCAGTTGGGATTGGCGCGATCGCTTTGCTCAGCGCCTTCGCGATTACATCCTGGGCTTATTTTACTTCGCCCAAAACGATTCCGAGCTGCCGGCCGACTTCCGCGAACGCTGCAATCGCTGGGGCCTGGCCAGCGACGAATTCCAAGACAATGGCAACTTCCCGCGCCAGATCTATGTGCGCGAAGGGCGGCGCATCCGCGGCGAATACCTCTTCACCGCCCATGACGCCCTGTCCAAACGGGGCTCGCGCGAGCACGTAACCAGCATCACCGCCAGCCACTACGCGCTGGATTCGCACGCCTGCCTGAAACGCGAAGAAGGGCGACCGCATACCGACGGCATCTTCACCTACCCCACCACCCCCTATTGCGTACCCTACGGCGTCATCGTGCCGCTCGCAGTCGAAAATCTGCTGATTCCAGTGCCGGCATCGGGCACGCATATCGGCTTCAGCACCCTGCGCATGGAGCCCTGCTGGATTGCGTTGGGCGAGGCGGCCGGCGTCGCCATCAACGTCTGTCTCGACGATGGCGTTTCGGTCCGCAACGTCAACGTAATCGAGATGCAGCGGCGTCTGCTGCAGGCCGGCGCTGTGCTCACCTACTACGACGACGCTTCGCCCGGCGACGCCCACTACGAAGCGCTGCAATTCTTCGCCCTGCGCGGCTTCCTGGGCGATAGCTACCAGGCGAATCTGTACGAACCGGTCTCGGATGAGGACCGCAGAAACTGGACGACCTGGGCGAATACGCCCGAGTTTGCGAGTTTCAATGGTACGCGCGGTCAACTCTTGGAAAAAATCTTTACTGAAGTGAGCAAGCGAACGGATGCGGAACAAGCCTCTGTCTTTGCCAATTCAAAAATGTAGGGGCGACTCTTGTGTCGCCCTCCCGTCAAGGCGCAAAAGATGAAACCGAGGAGATCTACCGTGGAATTTGTAAAGATCACGCCGGAACAAAAGCGGCAATTCGATGAAGAAGGCTACCTTATTATGCGCGAAGCGATCGATAGCGAGACCGTCTCGGCATTGATTGAAGCCGGGGACCGGCTAATCGCCTCCGACCGACAGTTGAATCGACAGCGCCGGCCCGGCGGAATGTACGATGGATTTCGCAACTGTGTGTCGATGGACGAGGCCTTCCGGCCGTTGATCACAAACCCGAAAGTCTTTTCAATCGTGGCGCAGCTGCTCAGCCCCTGGCTCTCGCTCTTGACCAGCCATCTGATCTATCGCGCGCCTGATCCGCCCGGCTCACCCGATACCGAGCGTCTGCCCGGCTGGCACCGCGACCATTACATGTCCATGCGCGACCTGGGCGACCAACATATTCCGCGTCATTCGCTCAAGGTCGCCTACTATTTGACCGACTTAAGCGAGCCAAACACCGGCGTCACCATGATGGCGGCCGGGAGCAATCAGCTGAAAGAGCGTATCGAAATCCCCGAGGGTCAAGTTGACCCCGCCAGCAAGGTTGAGCCGCTGCTGAACCCGGGCGACGCCGTATTCTTCGAGAACCGCACCTGGCACGCCGGCGCCGCCAATCTGACCGACCGCACGCGCAAAGCGGTCATGATCGGTTACAGCTATGACTGGATAAACCCAACCGATTATCGGCAGCAGGCGCCGGCGCTGGTGGAGCAACTGTCGCCGATGGGGCGCTATCTGGTCGGCGAACCGGCTGATGACAATCCACATTTCGATTTCACCGGTGGCTACAACCCGATTCAGGAATGGTGCGCGGAGAACGGATATCAGCACAATCCGAAGCAGGGCGAAGAGCACATCAAAGCGGCTGGCGAACCAAGCAAGCCGAACATGTAACGCAGCGCCGAGTCAGAAAGAATGAGCGAGCGCGCCTATGTGAAAGCTCGCTTATTGAGTGGCAAGCCTTATGAAGATTAAGAGGACTTAAGCTTGGGCGTTTCGAAATAGCTGTCAAGGCGGTTGACCGAGGCTTGCAGGACATTCAAGTCTGTTCGGACAGCGTTGTGCAGATCCAGCGAGGCGTCGGCTTTCTTCTCGATACGTTCGAGTCTGTCCTCGAGGCTGCCGAATCGGTTTTCGAGCGCGCCCTGTCTCGTTTCAAGCGCGGCCTGCCCGGCCTCGACATTGCCCAGACGGTTTTCGACGTTTACCAACCTGTCATTTAGGTCCTTGATGTCATCCTTAGTGGCGAAGCGCCGGAAGTAACCTAGTGACACGAATAATACAGTGACCGCCTGCAACGCTAGCCCGACCAAGGCGATGACAACTGCGAGTTCCGCCACGACATTGGCTCCCTTGAGACATGGTTTAACCATCAGAAGTATAATATAGTGTTGCTGGCGTTGTCAAAACAAGCTTAGGGATCCAGCCATGAAAGAACGAAACTGCGACATCCTCATCGTCGGCGGCGGCACCGGCGCGATCGGCGCGGCGCTGGCGGCGCTCCGCCTCGGCAAATCGGTCATCATGAGCGAAGAAACCGACTGGATCGGCGGGCAACTCACGGCGCAAGCGGTGCCCCCAGACGAGAATCCCTGGGTCGATCAATGCGGCGCCACCGCCACTTACATGTGCTTCTCCGATGGCGTCCGCGATTATTATCGCCGCAACTACCCGCTGACCGAAAAAGCGCGCTATACCATGAACTGGAATCCGGGCCAAGGCAACGTCAGCCGCCTCTGTCACGAACCGCGCATTGGCTTGGCCGTCATTGAAGAGATGCTCGCGCCCTACCGCTCCAGCAGGCAGCTGGATGTCTTGCTCTATCACATCCCGGTAGAGGCCGAGACCGATGGCGACAATGTCTTGGCAGTCACGCTCGAAGATACGCGCACGGGCGACCAAGTCGTCATCTCTGCGCCCTATATCCTTGATGCCACCGAGCTGGGCGACCTGCTGGAGCTGGCCGAAGTCGAATCCATCATTGGCGCCGAGAGCCAGGCGCAGACCCGCGAGCTGCACGCCGTCGAAGGCGATCCGCTGCCGCTTGATCAGCAGTCGATCTCCTGGTGCTTCGCCATTGATCACCTGGAAGGCGAAGACCATACCATCGACAAGCCGGAAGACTACGACTTCTGGCGCGACTATAAAGCCGATTTCTGGCCCGACAAGAATCTAAGCTGGCATTACTCCAACCCGCAAACGCTGGAGCCGGTTCATCGTCAGATATACCACGCCGACTTCCGCCATCGCTATACCGGCGGACCGGGCGATCTCTGGCATTTCCGCCGCATCCTTTATAAGGATCATTATACCGAGGGCGCTTTTCCCAGCGATATCACGCTGGTCAATTGGCCGATGATCGATTACTGGCTCAAGCCGCTGCTGGGCGTCAGCGAAGACGTCAAGCAGGCCGCTCTGCGCGAATGCAAACAGTTGAGTTTTTCCTTCCTGTATTGGATGCAGACCGAAGCGCCCCGCTCGGACGGAAGGGGCTACGGCTATCCGGGCTTGCGGCTGCGACATGATATCGTCGGCACGACCGACGGCATGGCGAAGTACGTCTATGTGCGCGAGGCGCGCCGCATCCTCGCCGAGTTCACCGTGTTGGAAGAGCACGTCGGCGTTCAGCAGCGCGAAGGCTTCGACTCCGCCGACCAATTCGATGACAGCGTCGGCATCGGCAGCTACCGCATTGACCTGCATCCCAGCACCGGCTTGCGAAATTACATCGATATCAGTTGTTATCCCTTCCAGATTCCGCTCGGCTCGCTGATTCCGCAGCGGGTCGAGAACCTGCTGCCCGCCTGCAAGAACCTGGGCGTGACGCATATCACCAACGGTTGTTATCGCCTCCATCCGGTGGAATGGAATATCGGCGAATCGGCCGGCGCGCTGGCTGCTTACTGCCTGGACAAGGGCTTGACGCCGCGGCAAGTGCGCAATACCGAGAGCCACCTGCGCGATTTCCAGTGCCTGCTCAAAGACGATCTGGGGGTGCCGCTCGATTGGCCGCCTTATGCGCGGATGACGGCGCGCTAGCTCTCTTCCGGCAGCAACGACAAATCCCAAATCGCGGGCGGCGGCCACAGACCATCATGGAGAACGGCCTCGGTGATCTCGAAAATGGCGAGCGACTCAGGATTGCCACAATCGCCGGCATAGGGTGATTCATCGAGACAGGTCAAATTGCCTGTCACTCCGTCATAATTTTCAACCGCGTTAATGGCATCGCGCATCGCCTGCCGACCGATGAAAAGTGTGCCGTCGTCAACGTCTTCCGCTACTTCTTCTACCGCTTGCATCATAATATTGATTGCGTCATACGCATGCGCATGAAAACTGCTGGGCGGCGCCCCGCCGAATTCTTCTTCCCAAGCCTTCAGGAGCCCCTCGTAATCTTCACCGGTGATGTGCGGACCCGACACATACACGCCCAGCGCCGCTTCTCCGGTGTTGGGCGCGTACGTATTGACCAGGGCGGAATCAGCGACTAACAGAATTGTGCCCTCCATGCCCGGCGTGCTCGACATCTGCGCTGTGATGAACTCGACTTCAGGCGGAAAGAGCGGCGCGAACAATACATCCGGTCCGCTCACAGCGACTTCAGTCAATATCGCGCTCATATCGACATCGCCGACGTTGAGGCTACCTTCGAATACGACTTCCCCGCCCAACGATACAAACACCTCGCGCATTACGGAGGCGAGGCTTTCTGAATAGGTGCCGCCGTCGTGTACGGTCGCCACTGTGCGCCCAGCCAGAATGTGATAAGCGAACTGGCCCGCCAACTCGCCCTGAAAGCGGTCATTGGGTGTGATGCGGTAATAGCCGGGCCGCCAAACACCACCCATTTCAATGTCCGTATTGGTGAGCGCCGGCGACGTGTTCGAAGGCGATATAGTCAACATACCGGCTTCGCTGATGATAGGCAAAGCGCCTTGCGCCGCGCTGGAACAGCTGGGTCCAATGATTCCGACGATGGTCGGATCGGCCGCCAATCGCTGCGCCGCTGCTTGCCCACCTTCCGAGGTGCACAGTTCGTCTTCAACGACCAGTACAATTTCGCGACCGAGCAATTCGCCGCCGCGGGCAATAATGGCAAGTTCTATGCCGCCTTGCGAATCCTCGCCGAAAAAGGCGTTTGCGCCGGAATGCGTTAACATCGCGCCGATGACGATCGGTTCGTCAGTCGCCAACTCTATGCAGCCAAGGGGATCGGCGCAGTCGGCGCCTAACACGGGCGAGCCGACAAGCAATGCACCACTCAATAGTATTGTGAACACTAGGATCTGATTCATGACCTGCCCGCGCCTCCGCCCTGTGAAATTAATGAGATTGCCGGGTCATAAGTATCTCACAACAGTCATGCAATGTTTAGCAGTCATACGTTTGCAATTGTTCAAGCCGGACTGCATCCATTTGCCGCTAATCGAGCGCGACTCGCTTTACCCAAAATGGTGAACGCGTTATCATGGGGGGCGAAATGTGATCATCTGTATGCATCGTTCGGCTGTCAATTGATATGATGAGAAGAGGCTGGGATGCGCGCTGTCGCGATTGAATCGCGGACCCGTAAGGCCTTTCAATGCCTCCTGATTGCGCTGACTCTTTCGGCGCCGCTGCATATAATCGCGCAGGGCGATGCGCCCCTCTTCCGCGATGTCAGCGCCGAAGCCGGTATCAGCGCGTCCCACCGCGCCATCTGGGACGATAAAGAGGCGATGCAGGGCTATCTAGCGATCGGGCAAGCCTGGGGCGACTACGACCGCGACGGCTGGATCGACCTCTTCGTCACCGGCAATCTCGATCCCAACGTGCTTTATCGCAATCAAGGCGATGGCAGCTTTACCGTCTCCGAGCACTCGCCGCAGCTCAGCTTGCCCAATGTGCCGAGCGGCGGCGTCACCTGGGCTGACTACAACAACGATGGCTGGCTCGATCTCTATATCGTCAACTTCGGCGCCAACCGGCTTTTTCGCAACGATGGCGGGTTGGGCTTCACCGATGTCACGCTGAGCGCCGGCGTCGGCGATACGGGCAAGGGTACGTCAGCCGCCTGGGGCGATTATGACAGTGATGGCTGGCTTGACCTCTACGTGACGAATTGGTCATGCTACCCCGAATGCGACCCGGTCGATTTCACTGCGCAGCAGGACCGCCTCTACCACAACAACGGCGACGGCCGCTTCACCGATGTCTCGCCGACCCTCGAATACGCCTTGACCGTGGGCGCCGGGTTCGCGCCCGCCTTCTTCGATTACGATGGCGATGGCGACCAGGACATCTACGTCGTCAACGACAAGCTGCAAAACGAGATCGGCAATGTGCTCTGGCGCAACGATGGCGCCGGCTGCGCCCACTGGTGCTGGGCCAACGCCTCAGACGAGAGCGGGACTGACCTGCTGATCAACGGCATGGGCGTCGACGCGGCCGATTATGACAACGACGGCGATCTCGATCTCTATATCACCGATATGGTCTACACCATGTACCTGCTGCGCAATGATGGCGGGGACTTCCGCAGCCGCGCCCATTCGGCCGGCGTCGCCATCAATCTGGGTCCCGATAGTGGCGTCGGCTGGGGCGCCGTCTTCTTCGATTTCGATAACGACGGCTGGCAGGATCTCTATGTCGCCGCCACTGAATTCTTCCAGACCTTCCCCGAACTGGAAACTACCTTTATGAAACCGCGCGCGGACGCCCTCTTCCATAACGGCGGCGGATTCACTTTCGTTGATGTCAGCGCTCACAGCGGCATCGACCAGGCCTTGCCCACCCTCGGCGTCGCCTACGCCGATTACGACCGCGATGGCGACCTCGACCTAGTCACCGGCAATTGGAACAGCGGCTACCGGCTCTACCAAAATCAGGGCGGGCGCAATCGCTGGCTGTCCCTGGATCTGCGCGGTTATGGGGCGGTCAATCGCGACGCGGTCGGGACGCGCGTATACCTGACCACGGCCGACGGCGTCACGCAGATGCAAGCGGTTCGCATCGGCGCCGGGCTCGGCGGCAACAATCAATTGGCATTGCATTTTGGCTTGGGCGCTCACTCCAGCGCCGATCTGCGGATTGTGTGGAGCAACGGCAGAGAATGCCAACTCGAAAGCGTGCCGGCGAACCAGCGCATCCGGCTGCAATATGGTCTGA
>WTGC01000126.1:0-1123 GCA_011523705.1 Chloroflexota bacterium
CCCTTCCCGAAGGTCTATGTCGGCGGTCAGTGTCTACGCGACCTACGTGACCCAGCGAGCGAGGTGTTAGGTCCTGAGGGGAACTGTAGCTCGCGAGCACTGAATTCATCCTGTTCCCGGTCGGCAGCGCGACGCAGGGTCTTTTGCCCGGGCGAGCCACCGCCGGCGGTCAGTGTCTACGCGTCTTTGCCCATGCCTACTACTTTGTAGCCCTTGTTCATCCAGCCCTTGGTCCCGTCATCGAGATTGAAGATCTGGTCCTGGTCGTAACCCATGCCCAGCAGGAAGAGCGCCGCCTCGGACGAGCGGACGCCGGTATTGCAGACGAGCACCACCGGCGCTTCCTCGCTGATTTCGTCGAAGCGAGCCGGGAATTCGCTCAGCGGGATGTTGACCGCGTTCGGAATATGGGCTTCGGCGTGTTCTTCCGCTTCGCGCACATCAATCAACTGATGCTCGCGGCTGGCGAATTGCTCGCGCAAATCTTCGCTGCTGATATCGGTGTACATGTGGCGCTCCGGCCGGTTGAAAGTCACGCGGATTATAGCGACGGCGCTTTAGATTGCCAAATGACGCCTTTTCTACGCCATTCTCTATTCAGCGACGGGCTGTAAGACTTGTCCGGTACTGGTTGGATCGCTACTGTGTCTATGAAATGAAGGAGTTCGCATACGAGTCACGACTCGGCTCACGTTAGTATCGAACCCGCATGAACAAAGTCTGTAGGGGCGTTTCGCTGAAACGCCCGTGCATGTGATAGTGTGTGCTTTAGGGCGACCCTGTGAGTCGCCCACGCCGGAAAGCTTATGGATTCGACGGGCGACCCAATGGCTCGCCCACGTTTTCTTTTCCAAGAAGCACATTTGAGCCTAACTTCACGTTTGCCTTTGTGCAAAGTGGACGAGATTTGGTGTGAGTACACACAGAACGCAATAGATTCTTATAGGCAGCGGAGAACACCTCTCGCTCCTTGAGATGCCGATGAAACCGAAGCGGCAAGCTCCTTCTGTAAACGGTGTCATCCGGAGAATTGTCGTCACGCATGCGGCTGCGAATTGGCTTCGCGCCCAAGCGGTCGAATGCGCGGTACTGGAGTCAACGGCGAATTTCCATCATTTATTTT
>WTGC01000126.1:1133-76627 GCA_011523705.1 Chloroflexota bacterium
GACCATCAAAGCCTTGTTAGCTGTTGAAGGCAAGTCTGACAAGGCGGATGCGATCAACATGGCGAGATTGGCTGCTCACTTTAGACTGCGCACCAGCAAAATGCCTGACGTCATGCAGCGGGAAATCAGAATAAACCTGCGCAAGTGGGACGCGGACAAAGCGGCTCGCACTCGTGCGTCCAACAGCTTGCGTTCGCTTTTGACGGCATATCGCATTCCGACTTTCCGCCGGGTTAAGCCGACCTCAGCAAGCGGTCGCACTCACAGGGACAAGCCGCGAGTGAAGCAGGCAAAGCCTTTTGCGTGGGCCTCGGCTGTGCCGGGCGTGTGTCTACAGTCTCCTAGCGGTAGCCATGTGTATAATTCTACTTCAAGCATACGTTTATGCATTAAACACAACTTAGCGCCACTGTTGAGGGATTGGGAATTTAGGTTGTGATTACCGTTCTTACTCCCCCCGCCCCGCACGCCACGCCTCCTCGCTGACCAGCTCGCCATTCTCGACCGTGCTGTCCTTGAAGCGCTTGTTCTTGTCGAAGTAGAGTTCAATCTCCGCTTGGAAGGGGCAGCGGGCCGCGCTCGCCACCTTGCGGCACCAGTAGCCCTTGCCGTCATCGGTTTGCGACAGGTCGTTCAGCGGATCCACCCGCACCCGCAGAATCTCATTGCACATCTTCGGCTGCACGTAGAAATAGATGCCGCGGTCTTCATGGCGTCCGCCGCCGCCGAACAGGTTCTTGAGGAAGTTCACTTTCGATTCCTTTCGACCGGAATGAGCAAGTGGAATCGCATTTGATTATACCGTGATACCAGGTGTTTCGCGGGCGACCCAAGGGTCGCCCCTACATTTTTGGAGGTTTAGGGTGCTGGCAATTGCGGATCCCAAGCGGACAACTCCGCCATGAATTGATGCGCCGTCATATCCAGGTGCACCGGGGTCACGCTGACGTAGTCGCGATGCACCGCCCAGACATCGGTGCCGAGTTCATCGGTATTGGCCGTTGGCGGCTCGCCCTCGACGCGCACGACGCCTTTCTCCACTTCGACCAGGCAATCGCGGTATATGCGCAGGCCCTGCCGCGTCAGCCGGATGCCGCGCAAGTCCGCCATGCGTGCGACCGGCGGCACGTTGACATTCAAAATGGTAAATGGCGGCAAGCCTTTCGCGAGCACCGTTTCGACGATTGGGACGGCGATCTGGGCGGCCACGGCATAGTGCTCAAGGCAATCGGCGTCAGCCCGCGCCAGCGAAAAAGCGACCGCGGGAATGCCGTGAATCGCCGCTTCCAGCGCCGCCGTGACTGTTCCGCTGTAGGTCAGGTCCTGTCCCATGTTTTCGCCGCGATTGATGCCGGAGACCACGATGTCCGGGCTGGCGTCGACCAAGCCAAGCAGCGACAGGGCGATGCAATCGGCCGGCGAGCCGCCGACAGCCAGCGCAGGAATGTCGTTTCCTACGGTGCAGCGCGAATAAGCGATGTCTTGGAAGAGCGTGATCTTGTGCCCGCTCGCGCTTTGATTGACCGCGGGCGCGCAAACTTGCGCCTCGCCCAATTCACTCATGGCCTGCGCCAGCGCCAGAATGCCGGGCGCGTCATAGCCGTCATCGTTGGTCACGATTATCGAAACCACAGGTTCTGTCCTTCCGTATGCGCGGGTGACTCATTGGATCAGTTTTGTTGCGCGCGGACAGTAGCCGCGATAGCCGACTCGATGGCTATCCGCAATTGCCCTTCTGCAAGATGAATGAGGCGCTGTTTCGGCTGTTGTCCGTTTCATCCGTTTCCGGCAGGTGATTCCCGCTATCCACGATGACGCGGATCAGTTGCTCTTCGTCAAAGTGCGTCGTTAGCGTCAGGGGAAACTCGATGATATCTTCTTCGTTGGCGTCCAGCGTCTTGAGATAGGCTGGCGGGGGGTTTTCAATGAGCGAGCTTCCATCGCTCATCAATACCGCGTCGGCGATCACCCAGGCGACGCTTTGCGCTTCATCGGCGCCGGCATTGCGAATGCGCGCCTTTACGATCGATTCCTCACCGCAAACGAGAGGCGGCATGATCTCCACCTCAAGCACGACCAGGTTGACACCGGCCGCTGCCGGCAGCGGCGGACCGGTCTCGACTGTCACGCCGGAAATGTCGTCGGCGGGGCGCACGAATTCGGCGTATACCCAGGCGTCGACTTGGCCGTCATAACTGATCCGATACCACTCGCGCGAGGGGTTGATCGCGACGATCAAGACTTCGTGATTTTCGTCCAGGTTGCCCACAAGATCGAATGTGGCGCCGGGACCGAGGCGAATCCTCGCTGGCTGCAGCATCATTCCCTTGACGCGTTGCCCGCTGGCGGCGGCATCGGGCGCGGATTCCAGTTCATCGGTCTGCTCGCTCTCGCCAGACTCCGCCGGCGCTGCGCTTTCTTCAGAGACGACGAAAATGCGTACATCTTCGCGGGCAATGGTCCCGTCGCCCCTTTCGGCGACCACGGAAATCTTGAATTCGCCAGCGTTGCTCGTTGGCCAGTCAATGGTCAGCGGCAGCACGGTCGCGTTCGACTCATTGCGATTGAGTTTTTCGCCCAGCAGCGCATCATCCAGCAGCACGCTGATCCGCGCGAGATCGGGGCCCGCGTTTTCCACCCGCGCTTGAACGATGACTGTCGCGCCAGCCAAGAATTTTTCGTCGGACGAAGGCGCGGCGATCTTGATGACGGGAGGTCCCTCAAAGCTGGGCGGAGCGGCCTCTCCGCCTATGCCAAGGTTGCAACCAGCGCAAATGAACAAGACCCAAATTAGCGGTAGTTGGAATGCCTTCATCCCCCTGGATGCGACGCCTGATTGCATTGAGGAGCTCCTGCGCGTATCGCCCATGATTCGACTGATTCTAGCAGAAATCAGGCGAATTTGCGAAATCTTGCAACCATCAATTTGCCTACGCTGCAAAGGATTTTGCGGGCGGTCGCGCTCGCGCCGGGAATCGCTGGTATTTTGTTTCTACCATAGATTGTGTACCATATTGACACGGGCTTGCGAAGGAATTCAATGGCTGAAATCGCGCTATTGAAAGACAGAAGGATCATTCTCGCCGTTTGCGGAAGCATCGCCGTTTACAAAGCGGTTGATCTGGCCAGCAAACTAACCCAGGCGGGCGCGCAGGTTGATGTCATCATGACCGAAGCGGCGCAGCGATTTGTCCATCCGCTCACATTCCAGGCGGTCAGCGGCCGCCCCGTCTATAGCGATATGTGGCGCGCCGAGATCGGCGGCGGGTTGCCCAGCCACATCGCGCATATCGGCTTGGCTGAGGGGGCGGATTTGCTGATGGTCGCTCCGGCGACCGCCAATACGCTGGCGAAGCTGGCGCATGGCTTCGCTGACGATCTGCTCTCGGTTACAGTGCTGGCTGCGGGCTGCCCGCTCCTGGTCGCGCCGGCGATGGACGGCGGCATGATCGAGCACCGGGCCGTGCAAGACAATCTTGATATGCTCCGTCAGCGCGGCGCCCATTTGATCGAGCCGGAGACCGGCCGCCTCGCCAGTGGGCTGACGGGCGGCGGGCGCCTGCCGGAGACGCCGACTCTGATCGGGCATATCCGGCGCATCCTCGGCTTGGGCGGGGAGTTGTCTGGCCACAAGCTGGTGGTCACCGCTGGCGGCACGCGCGAGGCGCTTGACCCGGTGCGTTACCTCAGCAACCGCTCCACTGGCAAGCAAGGCTTCGCGATCGCGCAAGCGGCGATTGACGCCGGCGCCGATGTCGTCTTGATATCCAGTGCCGAAGTGTTGCCGCCCCTCGTGGGCGCTACGCTGGTAGACGTCGATTCCGCCCAGTCGATGCTGGAGGCTGTTCTTGCCCAGGTCGCCGATGCTTCCGCCCTGATCATGGCCGCCGCCGTCGCCGATTATCGACCGCGCAGCGTCTCCCAACAGAAGATCAAAAAGGCGGACGAATGGCTGAACTTGCCGCTGGAGCGCAATCCGGACATTTTGATGGCGGTCAAAGCTCAGCGCGAGAAAACGGGTTATCCCAAGATTGTGGTTGGCTTTGCCGCCGAGAGCGAGAATCTGCTGGAGAACGCCAGCGGCAAGCTGCAGGCAAAGAGGCTCGATCTACTGGTTGCCAACGATATCAGCGCCAGCGACGCCGGTTTCGCGGTCGATACCAATCGGGTCGTCGTGCTCGACATGGATGGCGGGATGCACACGATCGATCTCACCAGCAAAGCAGCGATTGGCGACACTATCATCAAACGCGTCGGCGGTCTGCTGGCTTAAGCGCGCGGCGACGCATCACTCAGCTTCCCCAATTCGTACAGCGCTTGGCAATGTGCGACGTAAGCGGACAAGGTCTGCCGGCAGCCGATCTGATAAAACGCCGCCAGCTCGGGGACGCCGGCGCTCGCAAAGCCATCCTGCTCGTATATGACGCGCGCGCCTTCGCCATCTGCGCTGAACCTGAGCGCGACCTGCGTCTCGCCGCGCCAGCTTGAGTCGCGCCAAGTGTAGCCCAGTCGCTCGGGCTTGTGGTAGTCGCTGATGCGCCCGATCACGTACTCGCCCCCGTCCAGGAAGGTCTCGTAATAGCGCCCGCCCAACTCTGGCTCGAAGCGGATGTGCAATGGTCGCGTGTCCTCAGGCGCGAAGCTGAAGGGGAAGACGCCCCGGCGGGGCCACCAGATGTCCATCTGCTGCACGAAGACGTCGAAGGCGCCCTCCGGCGGGAGGGGGACGGTGGCTTCGAGAGTTACGTCGGGCATCGTGATAACTTGCAAAGACTCATTTGCCGCGCTTATTCGGTGGACGCAAGGCTCAATTGAACCAGTTCGCGGGAGCGATAAAAGCAGATATCCACCAAGTAAAAGAAATTCAACTGACCTAGAAGTACGGGCACATCATTGGCGCTAGCCCAACCGAAGAGAATTCTAAGCGGATGCCAATCGCCAATGATCAAGTCAACCACTAACTTCTTAGTTTCAAGTTCGCCGCCGAAACCCTCCAGATGCCAAAGGTCGGGCTGTCTCGACCATTCCGCTCCTAAAGCCAGTCCCATCGCGTAAGGAAGGATACTCGTGTCCGCTCCACTGTCAAGCATTGCCATTGTGTCAACCGAATTCCCGTGATACCTGATGCTGACTGGAATGAAGGGACGCGTTACTTGATCGTCAACATACTCGGTGCTGAGTATATATGGAAAGGACAGCGACTCAGCCATCAAGAAGTGATTCTTCTTCGAGCATTCGCAAGAACTCGGCCGACGCTTTCGGCTTTATGCGAATTGGCGGAATGAATTTGAACTCTCGCTGGCTCTGTGCAAGGCGTTCCCATTCTTCATCCTGCTCCTTGGTTTGCCCATTCGTCAGTAGCGCCACTACCGCCGCCTTCTGGTCATGATCCAGCGCAAGCAATTCATCCCGCAGTTTTGAGGCTAACATTGGTCGTCTCTCCTTTCGCCTAGGCGATTGTCGCTCTCATCCGGGAAGTTCCAGGAGCATTCTACGCTGCTTGCGAGAAAAACACAGGTCAACCATTTCGATGAATTTCTACTTACCAAGTATCCCCACAGCTTCGATAGCCGTGCTGCAACATGACACGCCTTAAGGCAGCGCCGCCATCCGAGGCAACGAATCTTGGCGGAAACTTGAAGACCCGTCTGCCTTCGAAATATTCATTCATTTCAACCGACAGCTCCTCATTCAGGAAGCGAACGACTTCGAGCTTCAGATCCCTATCAAGCCGCTGCAGTTTCTTGACCAACTCTGGCGCGATCATGATGCCCCTCCCCCTCCATGCTGCTTCGATTTTACCATATCTTGAACGCGCTCAATGTTGCAGCCGCTTGCTAGGTCGCGACCATCTCGGTTACACTGCAATTGCCGAATCGAAACGGAAGCCTCCACCATGTTTGATGACCTGCAGCAAGTTGGCGACGCGCTCCGAAGCCAGCAATACATCGCTACCGACGAGATCTCCACCGTCGTCTTCCTGGCGGACAAGTTGGGCAAACCGCTTTTGGTCGAAGGACCGGCCGGCGTCGGCAAGACCGAATTGGCCAAGGCTTGGTCTGGCGCTTCAGGCAAGCCGCTGATCCGCCTGCAATGTTACGAAGGGCTGGATGAAAACAAGGCGCTCTACGAGTGGGAATACGCCAAGCAGATGCTCTACACGCAGCTGCTGCGCGACAAATTGAGCGACTTGCTGGCCGCCGCCGATACCTTGCGCGCGGCCGCCGACCGCCTGGGCGAAGAGGATGATGTATTCTTCAGCGAGCGCTTCCTGCTGGCGCGCCCCTTGCTGGCGGCGCTGCTCAGCGACGAGCCCGTCGTCCTGCTCATCGACGAAATCGACCGCGCCGATGCCGAGTTCGAGGCTTTCTTGCTGGAAATCCTCAGCGACTTCCAGGTCTCGATCCCGGAGCTGGGCACGGTAAGCGCGGTGCATCACCCCAGCGTCGTGCTGACCAGCAATAACACGCGCGAGCTCTCGGAAGCATTGAAGCGGCGTTGCCTTTATCTCTTCGTCGACTATCCCACGCACGAAGCTGAACTCAATATCGTCAAGATGCGCGTGCCCGAATTGAACGACAAACTGGCGCGCCAAACTGTGGATGTCGTGCAAGGCATGCGGCGGATGGACCTGAAGAAGAACCCCAGCGTCTCCGAGACCATCGATTGGGCGAAGGCTCTTGTCATGCTCAACGCCGACAGCATCGATCAGCAGACGCTGGAAACCACGCTGACGGTCCTGCTCAAGCACGAGAGCGATGTGCAGAAAGCGCGCCGGCAGATCATGCGCGGCGGCGACGATCGCTACGAAAGCCGGGGACGACCGCGCTCCGAGTGGAACTAGGGGCGGCGGCTGGAAAATCGCGCGGATGCGGTTACACTTTGCCCGCTGAACCAACTGGCGTTGACGAACAACATGAACGTATCCAAACTGCTGGAAGAAGGCCCGCAAGGCATCGCCCGTTCGATCTCTCGCTTTCCCATCTCCCTTTACCGGCTGGGATGGGGCGGCGTGCTGAATTGGTTACCCATGCTGGTGATGACGACGAAGGGACGCCGCAGTGGCGCCCCGCGCCACGTCATGGTCGAGTTTCGGCGGCATGGCAGCAAGTATTATGTCTTTTCCGGCTGGGGCGAGCGAACCGATTGGTATCGCAATTTGCTGCAGAATCCGCGCGTGACGATTCAGCACGGCGCCCATGTATTCGCGGCCGACGCCCGGCCGGTGGAGGACAAGGCCGAAGCGCTGCGTGCGCTCTATCTATTCACGCGCAACTCAAGACTGTACGAGCTTGTTTTCGCCGGCATGAGCTCGGCGCGATCAGCCGACCTGAGTACGCTGGCGGAAGTCGCGCAGGAGTTCACGCTGGTGCGCCTGGAACCGAATGACGACGAGCCCGAGCTGCCGCCGGTCGAACTCTATGATGAGCATACGCGCCAATTGGCAAATGTCTTCGCGCTGATCATCCTCGTACGACTACTTCTGTTTCTGATTCGCCTCGCGCTTCCCGATCGAGGCGACAGGCGCGAAAAGCATTGAGGTCACGGGTTGTCTTGGTGAGCTGCGGGCACATTCGAATCAAACATCAAACGCAATGCCCTGCGCCAGCGGCAGCTCGCCCGAGAAATTGATGGTATTCGTCTGGCGCCGCATGTAAGCCTTCCAGGCGTCGGAGCCGGATTCGCGCCCGCCGCCGGTCTCTTTCTCACCGCCGAAAGCGCCGCCGATCTCCGCGCCGCCGGTGCCAATGTTGACGTTGGCGATGCCGCAATCCGAGCCGGCGTGACCGAGAAAAGCCTCCGAACTGGCCAGGTCACGAGTGAAGATCGCGCTCGATAAACCCTGCGGCACGGCGTTGTGCAGGGCGATCGCCTCGTCCAGCGTCTCGTATTCCATAACGTACAAGATGGGCGCGAAGGTCTCTTCACAGACCAGGGGCGTCTGCGCCGGCATGCGGATGATGGTGGGCTCGACGAAGTTTGCGCCGATATCGGGCAGGCGCTCGCCGCCGGTCAGCACCTGGCCGCCATCGGCTTTCGCGCGCTCGACCGCCGCCATCATCGCCGATACCGCGCTTTCGCTGATCAGCGGACCCATCAGCACGCCAGCTGCCATCGGATCGCCGATAGGCACGGACTTGTAAGCACGCGCCAGGCGGTCACAGAGTTCATCGACGATGCTTCGTTCTACAATCAGCCGCCGGGTGGTTGTGCAGCGTTGGCCCGCGGTGCCAACGGCGCCGAAGACGATCGCCCGCGTCGCCAGGTCAAGGTCGGCGTCAGCGCTGACGATGATGGCGTTGTTGCCGCCGAGCTCGAGGATGCAGCGCCCCAAGCGACCGGCGACCGCTTGCGCCACATGCCGGCCAACGCGGATCGAACCGGTGAAGCTGATCAGCGGCAGTCGCTTGTCATTGATCATGCGCTCGCCAACCTCGTCATTCGCGCCGATGACCAGGTTGAAGACGCCGGCGACGCCGTGTTGCGCCATCACTCGATTGCAGATATGCTGCACGGCAATCGCCGTCAACGGGGTAGTCGGGGAGGGCTTCCAGATCATCGCATTGCCGCAGACCGCCGCTATCGCCGCATTCCAGGACCAGACCGCCAGCGGAAAGTTGAAAGCGGTGATGATGCCGATCGGTCCCAACGGGTGCCATTGCTCATACATGCGATGCCCGGGCCGTTCCGAGTGCATCGTCAAACCGTAAAGCTGGCGCGACAGGCCGACGGCGAAATCGCAAATGTCGATCATCTCCTGCACTTCGCCCAAGCCCTCTTCCCGGATCTTCCCATTCTCCAGCGTGACCAGCTCGCCAAGCGGCTTCTTGTATTCGCGCAAAGCATTGCCCAGGTCGCGGATGAGGTCGCCGCGCTTGGGCGCTGGCAGCAGGCGCCATCCCTCGAAGCCAGCCTGCGCCGCCGCGACCGCCCTGTCATAGTCAGAGACCGCTGCTTGCGTGACGGTTGCGAGGACTTCGTCCGTCGCCGGATTGATCGACGCCAATTCTGGTCCAGCGCCAGCTATCCAGTGGTCCTCGCCGACACAGACGCCTGCGTTCACGGATTCGATGCCGAGTTGTTTCAGGATTTCATTCACTATTTGCGCTCCTATTCGGCTTCCGCTTGGCGGTTTCAAGCCGGTCCTTGCAGATAAACGGGCATGACACGATCGGCGGGGAAGGCGCTAGCATCGGATTCGCGCAGGCGGCGCCAGGCAACTTCGGCCAGGTAACCAGCCCGGCGAATGCGCTGGGCGGCCGGCGCCAACTGAATCGTCGCTCCCGCCTCACGCGCCGAGCGAATCGCCGCCAAGCCCGCGGGCGAAACCTCGCCACTCAAGCGAAACGGGCGGTCACACGTCGTCAGCAGCGCCTGCCAATCCCTGATCCGCGGCGCGCGCCGCTCGATCCAAGCGCCTGTTTCGCAGCCGTATTCCGCCCAGATGACGCGATTGCGCCCGGCCGATACAGTCGCGACCTGGGGCAGATCATCTTGACGCGGCGATTGCGCCGCCAAGACCGTTTCCAGCGTCGTGACCGGTAACAGTGGCAGGCCGCGCGGAGCGGCCAAGCCCTTCGCCAGCGCCACGCCGATTCGTGTGCCGGTGTACGAACCGGGACCGACGGAAACAGCCAGCGCGCTAAGGCCGTCCAGGCTCAATTCGGCTTGCGTCATCGTCCGCTCGATCAATGGCGCCAGCAGCGCGCTGTGCTTCCGGCCCGCGTTAAGCGTCACTTCCGCCACAAGCGCGTCGCCATCATGCAAGGCGATGCTCAAGGTTTCGGTGGCTGTGTCAATCGCCAGCAGCATGTGTCTATTCCCGGCTCAAAGACCGGCGCAGGTCAGAGAGCAGGGCGCAATGCCGCTCGCCACGGGCGGTAAAAGCCAGTGCGCGCACCTCATCATCGCGCATCATGATATCGATCCACAGACGCTCGGCCGGCAGCTGCTCCAGAATGCGCTCGGGCCATTCAAAGATGACGATATCGCCGCCCTCCAGAAACTCATGAATGCCAAGGGACTCGGCTTCGCGGGGATCGGGGATGCGATAGAAGTCGAGATGACAAAGCCGCGCATCGTCTTCGGTCCGCTCGTGCTCATGCACCAAATTGTAGGTCGGGCTGGTTAAGGGCACAGTCGCGCCCCAGCCGACGCCGATGCCGCGACTGAAGACGGTCTTGCCCGCCCCTAACTGACCCGACAAGCAGACGACATCGCCCCGAGTCAGCAGCCTGCCCAGGGCGGCGCCCAATGATTCCGTGCGCTCCGCCGTTTCCCCTATCAGAAGCCATTCATCCTGCCAGCCTGCCGTCATGTCCCGTTCCCGAAGCGCCGCCGCCAACCCTGCGCGCGATTATACACCGCCGCCGCGCGGATGTTGACAGCCCGCTTCTGCTGGTGGCGCGCTTGTGACGGGGAAGCTCTTGCGCCCTTCAATGACAGCTCGTCAGTGCGCTTGAGCGCCCTAGAAAATGGGGCTATACTGCCAGCATGAACGGTTGCGAATCGTTTTTCCGGAACTGAGGACCTATGGCGCGGGAGAATCGCAGCGGCGCTCTCGAGGCGGCGCTCCGTCGGCTGAGCATGGTGGTCGAAGGCGTAAAGGCAAGCGTGATCGTCAGCGATGAAGGATTCGCCATCGCCGCCTACCCCGGCGATGATGAAGCAAGCGCGAGCGACGGTAAGCTGAAGGCGGCGCAGCTGGCGGCGGTGTCAGCGGCGCTGGCGGCATTAGGCGAGCGGAGCCTCGATCGGCTGGCGCAGGGGGAAATGGGGCGTCTGCTGCTGGAAGGGGAGTCGGGCGCCTTTCTCAGTTGCCCCGCGGGCGATGTCACCCTGGCGCTCCTGGTGGAAAAGGATGCCAGCATGGGGCATGTGCTCTTCGCCACGCAGAAGGCCGCCGCTGAAATCGACGCCATCCTCGCGCGCGCCGAATTCAAACTGCCGCCATCTCCTCAATAAGATCTGCCCGCCCTCGAGTCTAGCTCGCTTCCGCTTCGGCGAAGGCCGGATGAAAGCGGGTATGCCCGCGAAGTCCGCCGGGAGCGCGCTCGTCCAATATCGCCACCATGAAATGCTCGTGGGGTCCGCCGGGCTCCACATAATCCGAACTGAATCCGTGCGGCTGCGCCGGCTGGAAGCCGAAACGTGGATAATAGCGCGGGCTACCAACCAGGAACAGAAGTCCGTAGCCCAAATCGCGCATCGCGTCCAAACCCGCGCGCACCAGCGCCGAGCCGATGCCGCGCCCTTGATAGGGCGGGTCGACGCCAATTGGACCCAAAGCCGGGCAATGCGAGACGCGCTCGCCGTCGGTTATCGTCAGCAGGCTGTAGGCGGCATGCCCGACAATCTCGTTGTTCAGGACGGCAACATGGGAGAGCAGCAGCGCTCCCTCGGCGCGCAATCGGTTGACCAGTTCGGCAAGCGCTTCGTTCTTGAAGGCGGCCGCTTCGATTCGGTGAATCGCTTCAATATCCGCTGGTGTTTCGGGTCGAATTTCTACCGGTTCCACTGGCGACTGCTACTGTTGACCGGAAACGGGGACGTTAGACTCAGCTTGCGATTTCTCAACGACACTGAAAGTCCCGCCCTTTCCAGTGGCCGGCTCTTGAGTATCGCCATTGTCAAGCAATATTTCGGCATCGTCGAGGTCGGTAGTCGGTTCTACGTGTTGCGCGCCTGTCGTGTCGGGATGGTGCACGCGGTAAGTGCCCGGTTGGGCTCTGCCTTCGGCAAATGCCAAGGCCTGGTAAGCGCCGCGAAGCAGTCGTTTTCCCGCTTTACTCATCGCTGCCTCCGTCTATACGCCTTTGCAACTTTACCAAGAACAATCTTTAGCTCGTTGCGTTCTCGCATTGTCAAGTCAATCTTATCACCTTTTGCGAAAATGTCGATGAGAAAGACCGGAAGGTCAGTCCCGCTGTAGAATATAATAACTCGATAGCCGCCACGTTTTCCCTTTCCCCGACTCCGATATCGGAATTTGCGAGCTCCACCGGTGCTCGGGATAACTCGCCCCGCGGTTGGGTTCAGTGCCAAATAAGATATAATTTCTTCAACCTCAATTTCAGTAACCTTGGCCGCCTTTGCACTACTGCTAAAGTTTTCCATTTCTACTACTGTGTGCATGAAGAATTCCGAGGGAGTCACTAATTTCGGCTACCAACTCAATTCCTTGCCGCAAGGTTTTACCAAACCATACGCTATGTTACAAGCGCGTTTTGACGCTGACAGCAGCTAGAGGAAAGCATATCGTGAAGAATGACAAATACCTCTACCTCAGAACGACGGGCCATCGCAGCGGCGCGCGCCACGAGATCGAAATCTGGTTCGTGGAGCATGAGGGCTGCTACTATCTCGTCTCGGAAAAAGGCGAAGCCGCCCACTGGGTGCGGAATATTCGCGCTGATCCCGCCGTTCGCTTCCGCTTGGGGCAAGGCTGGGATGACGATGCGGCCTACATGGAAGGCACGGCGTCATTTCCAGACGAGGCCTCGATTATCGCCGCGGTCAAGTCCAAGATGGATGCCAAGTATGGCTGGAGCAATGGGCTGATCGTCGCCATTTGCGGCAAATGAATCTGGTTTGAATAGCGCTGTCAGCTTGCGGAATGGAGCGGCCTCGATGATCACGGTTGAGGCGCGAGCCAGCGCGTCGACGCATCGCCGTCAGCCACCCAACCATAAAGACCGCCTCCTAGATACGCGCGCCACCAGCGATGCTCGTCCGCGCAAACGGGACCGCCTGCGAGGCTGAGCGCGCTGCCGGGCGGCGCCGTGAAAACCGAGGAGCTGCCAGTTTCCGGCGCGATGTAGCCTACAATCCCCGAACCGGCCGCCGCGGCCACCAGGGCGTGGTCGCCGACTTTCAGTGTAGTCTCCAGCATGCCTTCGCAACTGGCGTCGATTTTGAAATCCATTGAGGGCGACGGTTCTTGCGCGGTCACATATAATATGCCGGCGGCATAATTGCCTTCAGCGGCGCTTCCGACCCAAACATCGTAGAGCCCGGCCAGGGGGAAAGGCAAGCCAATGCCCGGATTGACGCCCAGGTAATCATCGCTGCAATGCCAACTGCCATCGGCGGCGTTTACCAATAGCGTCATATCGGCCGGGCTATGAACCGCGAACCAGATCTCTGTGAACGCGTCGCTGAGATATACGCTGAAATCGGGCGCTTCCGAGACGAACCCACGACACTGTTCGCCTTCAATATGGTCGGCGACTTGATTGCGACCACCGCCAATAAATTGAATCGTAAAGGGCGCTGGATCGAAACCGGGCGCCAGCGATGTCTGGCCGTAGAGGGGATCGCGCGCGGAGTCGGGACCAGTCGCCGTCGTGGGCAGCGCCTGGGGACCCTCTTCCGAAATATAAAGCACGCTCTCGTCGTTGGTCTCAGCGGTATAGCTGCCGATCCAAACTTGGAAAGCTCCCGGAGGCGCATTGTGGAAGACCAGCGCCGGATTCAGCCCATTGGTATCGTCATTGCAAGCCCAGCTGCCGTTGGGCAAGTTGATGATCAGCGTCGTGTCGTCGGCGCTGGCGACCAAAAAGGTGATGCGGCTGAATTCGTTGTTCAACTCGATTAGGAAATCGGGATCACTGGCGGCGTAACCGAGGCAGTTGTCGCCCAGGTTCAGCGATTTCACCGCGATATCGCCGCCGCTGAGCGCGTCGTATCGGGCGGGCGCGGGAGTGAAACCGGGCGCCAGCGCATGACGGCCATAACGCGGGGCGCCATTGGGGTTCAATCCGCCTTGCGCCTTACCGAGCGCAGCCCAGATGAGCGTAAGCAGAAGTACGATTGTCATCGCATGAAATTTGCCAAGCAAGGCGATTCCTCGTGAGAAGTTCCGGTGGCTGCATTCAGAAGGCATTATAGGTTGAAAGCGCCAAGCCCACCTGGCGGGGCTCGCATCTCCAGCCGGGCAGGAGCAATTTTGCCAAGCGCGCCCTAATGGATTACCATTTGAGATGCATCCCCACCGCAGTTTAGCAGCAAGGTCCGCGCTCATGCAGAAACGAATGATCGAATTCATCCGCGCCCTGCGCGCCGCGGGCATTCGCATCTCCCTGGCGGAAAGCCAGGACGCCATGTTCGGCGTCGATGAAACTGGCGCGCGCCAGATGACGACATTCAAAAGCACGATGAAGGCGACGCTGGTGAAAAATCAGCGTGACCAGCCCCTTTTTGAGTACTTCTTCCCGCTCTTCTTCAAGAACAACAGACCGCCGTTGCAAAATATCCTCGAGCAATTGTCGGAAGATCAGCAAGCGCTTTTGAACGAAGCGATGCGCTCGCTGATGGGCGAGCTGGATGCCTTGCGCGATCTGCTGCGGCGTTTGCTGGAAGGGCAGGATTTTAGCGACGAGGAGCTGCGGCAATTGGGCGACGCTTCGGGCTTGCCTCAAGGCGATGAAATGTACATGCGCTCCTGGTTCGAGCGGCGCATGAACCGGCAAGCGGGCCTCACGCAGCTTGAGCGCATGCTCGATGACTTGCTGGATGAACTGGCGGCGCTGGGCATGAGCAAAGACGCCCTGGCTGAGTTGGAAGAGATGCTGCGCGAAAACATGGGGGGCTTGTCGGAGCAAATTTCGCAGCACGTCGGCGCGACGCTGGCCGAACAGATGGCTGAGCAAGAGCCGCGCGAGCGCCCAGACCTGCTTGATGTGCCCCTGCAGCGCTTGTCCGGCGGGGACATTGAAGACGTGCGCGACGAAGTGCGGCGGCTGGCGGCGCGCTTGCGCACGCGGGCGGCTCTGCGGCAGAAGCGCGCCAAGTCGGGTCAGTTCGACCCGCGCAAGACGATCCGCAAGAATATGCGTTATGGCGGCGTGCCGATGGAGGCGCAATTTCGCCGGCGACACAAGAAGCCCAGCCTGATCCTGATCTGCGATTTGAGCACCTCCATGCGCTACGCGGTCGAGTTCCTGCTCACGCTCGTCTATGAACTCTCGGATCAGGTGCGGCGCACGCACAGCTTCATCTTCATCCACGATCTCGTCGATGTCAGCACGACCTTGGCCGAGCTCCCCCCGCGCGAGGCGGTCGCCCGTATCATGGCGGAAAATCCGCCCGGCTATTACAGCACCGATCTGGGCAACAGCCTCAGCCGCTTCCGGAAGGAGCATATGCACCTGGTCGACAGCCGCAGCACCATCATCTTCTTCGGCGACGGGCGCAACAACTACAACGATCCGCGCCTGGATATCGCGCAAGAGATGCAGCGAAAGGGCAGGCGTCTCATCTGGTTCTGCCCTGAGTCGCGCCGCCAATGGGGCAGCGGCGACAGCGACATGTGGGAATACAGCATGTACGCCGATAATGTCTTCCTGGTCAATAATCTGCGCCAGCTGGCCGATGCGGTCGATCGCATCCTGGCGGACGGCTAGCGTGGGCGCTGTGTTACAGTGAGGGACGAAGGCAGGACACGAGGCGAAGCAAGTCGCATGGCTGAGGCAACGACAATACGCAGCTTGGAAGACATCCGCCGTCTGCGGCCGCAGATCATGGAACTGGCGCGTCAATATCGCGCGCGCCAGGTTTCCGTGTTTGGCTCTTGCGTACGAGGAGAGATGCATGCGGATAGTGATATCGACTTTCTGGTGGATTTCGAAGAAGAGTACACGCTGCTCGACATTGCCGGTATGTGGAATGGATTGGAAGACATACTTGGCCGCAAAGTCGATGTGATTGACCGCCGGGGCCTGCGCGAAGAGTTGCGGGAAACCGTATTTCGGGAAGCGCAAGCTCTTTGAATTCAGAACAGCGTCTGTATTGCCAGGATATCTTAGAGCGCATCGAGCGTATCGAGAACTCTATTGCAAAGGGGCAAGAGGCTTATGCTCGATCCTACGAGATTAGGGATTCGATCATATTGAATTTCATCGTGATTGGTGAAGCAACCAAGAACCTGGACTCAGCGTTGACAACACAACATCCGCACGTCAATTGGAAAGGCGTAGCCGGATTTCGCGACATCCTCATTCACCAGTATCGACGAACTCGGCTGGATATTGTGTGGCGGACTGCCCAACAGGACATGCCAAGCTTGAAAGCGGCAGTCACATCAATACTCTCCTCACTGGACGACAGCGAATCCGAGGCTTGAGGCCAGTTCGTATCCCCGCGTGTTATACTGTTCTCAACTCTAGAGTGGTCGAGGTTTGATATGGCTATCCAAACCGAGCGTACGATGACCGTCGCCGAGTATCTCGTGTGGGAAGAGCGCCAGGAATGCAAGCATGAATATATAGATGGGGTGATCATTGAGATGACGGGTGGCACGCTGAAACATACCCGAATCAAGACAAACATTGGCGGCACGCTCTTCGCGCTCCTTGACCACTCAGCTTATGTTCTTTGCAATAGCGACATGCGCGTACGTGTGAGCCCGACTCGCTACGTTTATCCGGACTTTAGCGTAGTGCGCGGGCAGGCGCGACTGGAAGACGAAAAGGAGCTAACGCTGCTAAATCCAATCGTCGTGGTCGAAGTCACCTCGCCGTCCAGCGCCACGCGCGACCGCGTCGACAAGCTCGGATATTACCTTGAAGTTCCCTCGATTCAAGCTTACCTCATCGTTGAACAAGACCGCCCATGCGCCCACTTGCACATACGCGCCGAGGATCGCTGGATGCTGCAGATTTTTGACAGCGCGGATGATGTGATTCCGCTGCCGATGCTGGATTGTGAACTGCCGCTGGCAAAAGTCTATCGCGGCATTGAATTAGCGGACGCATAGACGCCTCGCGCAATGTATTCGCTATGAGTGAAGTGAACGAGGAATGAAATGGCTATCCAAACCGAGCGTACGATGACCGTCGCCGAGTATCTCGAATGGGAAGAGCGCCAGGAATTGCGGCATGAATACATTGACGGAGTGATCATTGAGATGACTGGCGGGACGCTAAAGCACACGCGCAATAAATTCAACATCGGGGGTATGTTATTCACGCTACTTGAGCTATCCAGATTTATTGTCTGCAACAGCGACATGCGCGTAAGCGTGAGCCCGACTCGCTACGTTTATCCAGACTTTAGCGTAGTGCGCGGGCAGGCGCGACTGGAAGACGAAAAGGAGCTAACGCTGCTAAATCCAATCGTCGTGGTCGAAGTCACCTCGCCGTCCAGCGCCACGCGCGACCGCGTCGACAAGCTCGGATATTACCTTGAAGTTCCCTCGATTCAAGCTTACCTCATCGTTGAACAAGACCGCCCATGCGCCCACTTGCACATACGCGCCGAGGATCGCTGGATGCTGCAGATTTTTGACAGCGCGGATGATGTGATTCCGCTGCCGATGCTGGATTGTGAACTGCCGCTGGCAAAAGTCTATCGCGGCATTGAATTAGCGGACGCATAGACGCCTCGCGCAATGTATTCGCTATGAGTGAAGTGAACGAGGAATGAAATGGCTATCCAAACCGAGCGTACGATGACCGTCGCCGAGTATCTCGAATGGGAAGAGCGCCAGGAATTGCGGCATGAATACATTGACGGAGATATTATCGAAATGAGCGGCGGAACCGGCAATCACAGCAAAATTGCGATGAATATAGCGCTTGCGCTTGGCAGCCTGGTCAACCTATTGAGTTTTGTATTTCATAGCAGCAACATGCGCATTCGTGTCAGCGAGAATCGTTACGTCTATCCCGATTTGAGCATTGTTGGCCGAGCCGAAGTATACGAGGACGAGAGCGAACTGACGCTGCTCAACCCGGCTTTTGTCGTCGAAGTAACCTCGCCGACCAGCGCCACCCGTGACCGAGTCGATAAGCTTGATCTATATTTGGAAGTACCCTCGATAGAAGCTTACTTGATCGTCGACCAGGACCGCCCCCGCGCCGATTTGTACACGCGTACGCAAGTCGGCTGGCATCTGCAGATTTTCAGTGACGCCGAAGATGTGATTCCGCTGCCCACGCTGGATTGTGAACTGCCGCTGGCGCAGGTCTATCGCGGCATCGAATTTGCCGATGCTTAGCCGCCGGCGTTATTTCAAATCCCGCCGGTGCCAGTCATCGCTGAACAGGTTGAAATCGACCTCACGCTGGGGGTATTCGGCGATGATGTCTTCGTCAATGTCGACGCCCAGCCCGGGCTTCTCCGGCAGCGAGAAATAACCATCGACCACCTGCGGCATCCCGACGCCGACGGCTTTGACTGGCGGGTCGGCAAAGTCGTTGAAGTATTCCTGGATTTTGAAATTGGGTGTGGTCGCCGCCACCGCCAGCGACGCCATCGTCGAGCAAGGACCCCCGACATTGTGCGGCGCCACCAGCACATAATACATCTCGGCTGTGCCGGCCAGCTTCTTCATATTCATAATACCGCCGAAGTGAGTGGTGTCGGTTTGGATGATGTCGGTGGCGTTGAGCTCGAAGAGTTCGCGGTACTCATAGGGCGTGTGGATGCGCTCGCCCGTCGCCACCGGGATGCCCAGCCCCAGCGCCACTTCGCGCACATCGCGCAGCGCCCGCAGGTTCTCCGGTGGCACCGGCTCTTCCACCCAGCCGGGCCGGAATTCGGCCAGATCACGGATGATCTCGACCGCCGTCACCGGATTGAAGCGCCCGTGCATCTCGATTAGCAATTCGACATCCGGTCCCACGGCATCGTAAACCGCTTCCACCAGCGAAATCGATAGCAGCTTCTCCTCGCGCGTGAATTCATAAAAGCCGCTGCCGAAGGGGTCGAACTTGAGGGCGCGATAGCCTTTGTCGGCCACCTCTTTCGCCGCCGCATGCCAAGCTTCCGGCTCTCTTTCAACGCGATACCAGCCGTTGGCGTAGGCTTTGATCTTCTCGCGCATGGCGCCTCCCAGCAGCCGATACACCGGCTGATTGAGCGCCTTGCCGATAATGTCCCAGCAGGCAATCTCGAGCAGGGCAATGCCGGTCATGGCGATCTCGCCAGCGCGGCCATAGGTCTCGCGCAGCATGCGGTAGCACATATCTTCGGTGTTAAAGGGATCGCGCCCCAGGGCGAAATCGGGCACGGTCTCCTTGAGATAGCCGATCACCGGTCCGACGCCGCCGACTGGTCTGGCTTCCGCCCAACCGACCAAGCCATCGTCCGTCTCCACCTTGACGAAGAGCAAGTTGCGCCAGGGTGTGCCCATCACCATCGTGCTGACATTGCTGATTTTCATTTTGGTGAACCCCCCTCGGTCCCCCCATCGGGATGGGGGGAGGCTAAAGCCTTACGGATTCTCGCTGGGCAAGTGTTCTGAGATCATATTCAGTACCGTGTCCGTGTGATAGATTACTTGTTCATTGCTGAAGCGCAACGCGGATAATCCGAGTTCGTTAAGAAATTGCGTTCTCTGTTCATCGTATTCCGTTGCTGCTGCGTCGTGGTGGCTAGAGCCGTCGACTTCCACTACAAGCTGTGCCTGGCGCCAGTAGAAATCTACGATGAATCGGTCAATTGGTTGCTGGCGCCGGAATTTGAATCCGCGCAATCGTTTGCCTCGCAGGAATTGCCATAATGTCTTCTCCGCGCGGGTAGGTCGCTGGCGCATGGCAAGAGCCTTTGACTTGATATCGCCGTAAATTGCGCGGTCAGTGTGTGTAAGCGCCAACTTTTTTCGTTCGGACAAGAGATTCGCCTCACGCACTTACTTGGCTTCCCCCCGACCTGGCGGGGGGACCGAGGGGGGTTGCTTCGCCCATCCCGATATGAGCGGGGGGGCTAAACCACTGGAATCCCCAAATCGTCCGCGCCGACCGCGCCCATGACCGCGTCACCGGCGTAGCGCTCGATGATGTTCATCACCAGCGCCGTGCGGTGCACGCGCTCCTGCGATTGCTTGACCGCCAGGTCTTCAATGTGCGCCCCGCTGGGATAGATATTGGCCGCGTTGCGCAAGCCCAGCTTGACGTAGACTGGCGCCGCCACCCGAATCAGCTCCGGCACTTCATAATGGCGCACGAAGCCGCCGAAATCGTCGGGCGCCTCGACATAGACATCCAGCGGGATATCGATGGCCGCGCGGATGGCCGCCATCTGCGCCAGCGTCATATCGGTCGGCGTGTTATAGGTGTCTGCGCCCAAGTCTTCCAGCAGCTTGATCGAGATCGGGTTGGCCGCACCCATCTGCACCGAAATCTTGACCACCAGATCGGCCGGCAGCTCGCCCGCTTTCTTCATCTCATTGACCAGCCAAAGCTGCCCTTCATCGGCTACCAGAACCGAGCGCAAGCCCAGCTCGCAGCCGCGAAGGATGTCTTCGGTGGCGTAAACGACCTCGTCCATTCCGCGCAGGCGCGCGCCCAGATTTGCCCCGGCGCTGGACCGCACTTGCGCGCTCGTGCCCCAAGCCGCTCGCGGGCCGACAAACAGACTGACCTCAATGCCGGCTTCGGCGCCAAGGCGGCAAATCTCGCGGATTTCCTCATCGGTGAGCATCCAGATGCCGCTGCCCTGCGAGACGCGGTGAATTGTAACGCCATAGCGCTCGGCCGCTTCCAGCACCGCCGCCAGCGCCCGCGGACCCTCGGTGCTCGGGATCTCGATGCGGTACTGCGCGCCATCGGGGAAGCGCTTTTGGGAGGTCGGCAAGTCGTAGAGCTCGCCGGGCGGGTAGCCTTTGCCTTGCAGGAATTGGCGTACTTTCTTCATGTGCATTCCGCTTGCGCTAAAATGTTATCGTCCGCGCAGTCTAGCTTAGAATGCGTCGATTCGCCACCGGTCGCTCGCTCGTCGGGCAGTGGCGCGCAATCTCAACGGTTGGCTTGAGCTCGGGCTGTATTCACGGTATAGTGGGATGCAGGATTACATTGTCAGACGACGGGTCGAAGCATGGCGGAATCAAGCGCGAGCCTAACACAGCGAGTGGAGGTTTTGGAGCAGATTTCGCACGCTCGCGTCGTCGAGCGCGTCGGACAGGTAGAGCAGCGGGTTTCGCGGATTGAAAGCGCTCGTGAAGCGGAAGAGCCGCACGTGGCGACGAAAGCGGATGTTGGGCGCCTGGAGACCTTGGTCGTCGAGACGCGGTCGGATGTGATGCAGCATGTCTCTGGCATTCATACTGACTTGCACGAGCAAATTGGTGACGCAGAAAAGACAATGGAACGGCGCCTGCGGGAACTCATCATGTGGATGTTCGGCACGGCAGTCGCCCTGACCGCTGTGATCATCGCCGCGGCCGCATTTATCGTCTCGCAGTTGCCTTGATATGAACAATCCCCCCAACGTCATCGTCTTCTTCACCGACCAGCAGCGCTGGGACACAACCGGCGTGCACGGCAACCCGCTTGATCTGACACCGAACTTCGACCGCCTCGCCCGCGCTGGAACCGATGTCCACACTTCGATCACCTGCCAGCCAGTCTGCGGTCCGGCGCGCGCCTGCCTGCAGACGGGAATGTACGCCACTGAAACCGGCTGTTACCGAAATGGCATCCCTCTGCCAGCGGACAGCCAAACCCTGGCGCATTTCTTCGAAGAAGCCGGCTACGACACGGCCTATATCGGCAAGTGGCATCTTTCGGATGAAGGCGCGGGACCCGTGTCAAATGCGCAGCGCGGCGGCTACGATTATTGGCTGGCATCCAATGTTCTGGAATTTACATCCGATGCCTACGACATGGTGATGTACGACAACGACGGCTTGCCGGTCAAACTGCCGGGCTACCGCGTAGACGCCCAAACCGACGCCATGATCCGTTACATCAACGATCATCAGGATAGACCGTTCTTCCTCTTCTCCTCATTCATCGAGCCGCATCATCAGAACCATCGCGATGATTATCCGGCGCCGCCGGGTTACGCCGAGCGCTATCGCGGGCGCTGGCTGCCGCCGGACCTGGCGGCGCTGGGCGGCTCGAGCCATCAGCAGCTGGCTGGTTACCTGGGCATGATCAAGCGGCTGGACGAAGCGCTCGGACGTTTGGTCGACGCGCTGATCAGCCTCGATATGCTGGAAGACACCGTCATCCTCTTCACCTCCGATCATGGCAACCACTTCAAGACGCGCAACGCCGAGTACAAACGCTCCAGCCATGACGCTTCCGTGCGCGTGCCGACCATGCTTTATGGCGGTCCCTTCACTGGCGGCGGGCGGATTTCGCAACTTGTCAGCTTGATTGACCTGCCGCCCACCTTGCTCGACGCCGCCGGCATACCCATACCCGAGCGGATGAGCGGGCGCTCGATTTTGCCTCTCATCAGCGGCGAGGCAGAAGTTTGGCCGCATGAAGTCTTCGTCCAGATGAGCGAGTCGCATTTAGGGCGGGCGATCCGCAGCAAGCGCTGGAAATACGCCGTTTCCGCGCCGAATGGGGACGGCTGGGACGACGCTGCCAGCGACCACTACGTAGAATCCGAGCTTTACGATCTGCTCGCCGACCCCGAGGAACTGCACAATCGTGCCGGCTTGGAAACCCATCGCGAAGTCTGCGATGTGCTGCGCGCGCGCTTGATTCGCCGCATGATCGAAGCGAATGAAGCAGAGCCGATAATCGAACCGGCGCCGATGATCCCAGGGCGCGGTCAACTCCGGGTGGATATCGAAGAGGGCTGGCTCTAGCCACGCTCCCAGCACACGATGTTGAGTGTAGGGGCGACTGACGGTCAGTGTCTACGCGACTTATCAGGTCGCCCGCGCCGACATCGTATACCACTCGTACGATTGGCCTTTCCCAATTTGTGTATAATCAGGTTGAATATCGAAGCACAAGGAAAGCGGCGGATATGCTTACGCAGCGCTTATTGATTCTGCTCCTGATTATCGGCGCCTCCGGCTCTGCCGCACTGGCGCAAACCAACGAAGGGCACGGGAGCCTGCCCGAAATCTTCCGCATGCAGAACCTGGGACGGGAATATCAGGGCTGGAACAACTGCGGTCCGGCCACGCTCACAAACGCCCTCGTTCACTTCGGCTATACCGACGACCAGTACCGCGCCGCCAATTGGCTGAAACCGAATTATGAAGACAAAAACGTTAGCGCCTGGCAGATGGCGGAGTTCGTCAACACACAGATTCCGGAACTGCCCGTCTATGCCCTGGTGCGCGACGGCGGCACGCTGGAATTGCTGCAAACGCTGATGGTCAATGGCTTTCCGGTGCTCATTGAGAAAGGCTACGAGCCGCCCGACTACACCTGGATGGGGCACTATCTGCTGTTGGCCGGCTATGACGAGGCGCTGAGCGAATTCAACACCATGGACAGCTTCAAGGGACCCAACACCCGCTACAGTTACGACGAAATCCAGCATTACTGGCAGCATTTCAATTACAAGTACATCGTGCTCTACACGGTCAATCGCGAGTCGGAGTTGATGGCGCTATTGGGCGATGACGCCGATGAGTGGCAGAATCAGATCAACGCGTTGGAGCTGGCGCGCGCCGAAGCCATCGCCGATCAGGAAGACGCCCACGCCTGGTTCAATATGGGCAGCAGCTTCGTCGAGCTCGGCATGCACGAAGCGGCGGCGCAAGCTTACGACAAGGCGATCTCGCTCGGTTTGCCCTGGCGTATGTTCTGGTATCAATTCGGCGCCTGGGAAGCCTACTTCCATACCGAGCGCTACGATGACATGATCCGCATCGCGCGACAGAACCAGAATGACGGCGGCGGCCAATACGTCGAAGAGACCTATTACTACCTGGGCATGGCGCGCGAGGGACGCGGCGAAGTGAGCAAGGCGCTGCAGAATTACGACATCGCGCTGACTTTCAACCCCAATTTCAGCCCGGCGCGCGAGGCGAAGTCGCGTCTGCTGGCGGAGACGAGTTGAATTTGCCGGCCTCTAGTCAAACATTGGGCTCAAGCCAGCGTTGGCGCGCGCGACTTCGAGAAACTCGCCGAAGCGTCGCGCAGGTAGCGGCTCGCTGCGTACAGGCTCACTGCGCCGATTGCCACATGCTTGGCGATGGTGGCGACAAAGAGCGGAATCAACACCGGGTCTGCTTCTCTAAGCGCCCAAAGCACCCAGTCAACCAGAGGGATGCCGAATTCGCTCAAAGACACGATATGGAATGGGTGCTGCACGACAGTTAGCGACACAATAGTCGCCACAATGAGCAGCGCAAAGCGAAAATGCGCCGGCTTGTGGACGGTACGATGGACGATACCCGCGTAAAGCGCCATCGCGATGCCGACCAAGCCAGCTA
Source organism: Chloroflexota bacterium (assembly GCA_011523705.1). Taxonomy (GTDB): domain Bacteria; phylum Chloroflexota; class Anaerolineae; order Aggregatilineales; family Phototrophicaceae; genus UBA6055. Next base: position 25,267 of record WTGC01000126.1, read on the forward strand.
GCACTGCGCCGTCCTTCACGCCGCCCAATATGATCTGCAGTTGATAATGCGATTTCGGCGCCGGCGCCGTAGATTCAAATGCGATTAGGGTCACCAAGCCGAGCGAAGCGCCCAGAAGCGCGCCAAAAGCGGCCATCCGAAGAACCATCTTTGCCAGGGGAATTGCTCGCCACATTGCGCTTGCCTTTCTGTTCGCCCCGATTGTACTCGCTCGCGGCGCGTTTAGGCAAAAGCCGGCTGCAGAAAAGCCTCGTTCACAGCGAACCAATCATCCACCATCGACTGAATCTCCCGCAGCGGGCATGGCGCCGAATTATGATGGCTTCTCTTTCCGCTTCCTCGGCGCAATCTCTTGTAGATACTGGCGCGCCACGATCTGGCTGAACCATATCACACAGGGAAGAATGGACACGATCGCCAGCACAAAGATGAATTCTGAAGCGCTGACCCTGTATGCTGATGCAATACCCAAGAATAAGAGCACCAGGAAGGCCGGCAATAATGATGTGAATATTGCCAGTGTCAGCTTGAACTGTCCATGATCATAGACCTCACCGAACAGCAGGGCGACAACTACCGCTATCAAGCCCAGGAGTGCGCCAAAGAATGCGCCGATTGTCGCAAAATTCAACACATGATAGAAACCTGCGCCATGGCCTGTAAGAAGGCTAAGCACAACGCTCCAAGCCAGGATCATGCCTGTCATGCGCAAGAACATTCGAAGCTGTGCGCTGGCTCTGGATTTCATCGAGTATTGCGCTCCAACCCTGCCCTCATGATTGTAGTGACGACGCACGCGAGATCTATGATTGGCCCAAAGTCTAGTTGACGCGCGGAGCGTGAGCCGGCAACCAACTGCCAACCGCATAGCGAAGCGCCAGCAGGCTAGCTAGCGTCTTTTTCGCTTCTTGATAAAGCCGCCCGCAGATACAGGCCGGCGGCGAAATGGCAGGCATAGACCTGTAGCACTGGAACGATGGCGTGTTGGAGAATCGTGAAGTCCGCAGATTCGTTTGCGCGATTCAGCAGCCATGGCAATCTTTCCAGACTCCTGTCCCACTGCGCGATTGTGACAAGCAGCGCAACGGTGACCATCGTCCAGCGATAGAATGTTGGTTTGCTTACGTCTCTGAAGAAAACGATCGTGACAAGCGCCATAGGAATGGCCAGGCGAAGTCCAAAGATTGCGCCAGGCACAATTGTTTCGACCGTTATGCGGCGAGCGACTATCATCTCCAGTGAGGCAGTGGGGAAATACCTGACATAAGAGATTATGCCAGACGCTACCCTGATGACTACGCACGCCAAAATCACCAGAGATGTCTGCTGTAGTATTGGACGCGCTCGCCACATTATGCGCTTCCTGTCCAGTGCTCACATGTAAGCCATTGGAGCCGTGTTAAGCATAAGCCGGCTGCAGAAAAGCCTCGTTCACAGCGAACAACTCATCCACCATCGACTGAATCTCTCTCAGCGAGCAGACCGCAGCCGACAGCGGGGAGTAAGCCACCGCCTGATAGATCAACCGCTTGTCGCCTTTGAGGATGCCTTCGACCGCCATCTCCTCAATCTGCGAGTAGAGGTTGGTCAGCGGCGCTACCGAATGGGGCAGAGGTCCGACCGCGACCGCTTCCAGTCCATCGCGCGAAGCCCAGACCGGCACCTCGACGCAGGCGTTCGCTGGCAAGTTGTCGACCAACGACTTGTTCGGCACATTGCCATTGAACTTGAAAGGCGCGCCGCCTTCCATGGCATTGATGATGTAAGCGGCATATTCATGCCCGCGCTCCAGGTCAATCTCGTCTTGCTCGAACCAGGCGTGGATATCATCGCGCCAGTCGCTTTCGCGCCGGCGGTATTCCTTGAGGATGTAGGCGTGCTCGCCCGGATTCCAATTGGTGCCGTGCGTCGCGTATTTCTCGATTAGATCGGGCCGCTTGCGGAACCACCAATTGTATTCCGAATTGTGCCCGCTCGATTCGGTGACGTAATAATCCAGCGCCAGGTACATCTCGTTTCGCACTTGCTCGGTATTATAGATGTCTTCGTTTTCGGTGATCGCGCGCTGAATCAGCGGGTAGGCGTCTTCGCCGTTCCAGGTGTAATCAACGAACCAGGCGGTGTGATTGATGCCGGCGCAAGTATAATTGATCTCGTCGTAGGGCGCGCCGATCCATTTCGCCAGCATCTTTGAGGTGCCCTGCACGCTGTGGCACAAGCCGGTGACGTTGATGTCGCATTCAATATCCATCGCCCGGCAGAGCATCGCCATCGGATTGGTGTAGTTGAGCATCAGCGCGTTTGGGCAATAGCGTTCCATATCGCGCGCGATATCGACCAGAACGGGAATCGTGCGCAGCGAGCGGAAGATGCCGGAGACGCCGCGCGTATCGCCGACGTTCATATCGACGCCATATTTCATCGGGATTTCGATATCGTGCCGCCAGACCTCGGTCGCGCCCACCAGAATGGTGACGACCACATAGTCGGCGCCGCGCAGCGCTTCGACCCGATCCATCGTGGCGGTCACGGTCGCCGGGTATTCGCCGGCTTCGACGATGCGGGTTACCGCGCGCTGGGCGAAATCAAGGCGCTCGGCGTCGATATCCATCAGCGCGATCTCGCTGCCGTCGAGCAGGGGGAAGGTCAGAATGTCTTTGACCAGCTTGCGCGTGAAGCCGAAGCTGCCGGCGCCGATGAAAGTGATCTTGGGCATGGGTTGGATTCTCCAGGTTAGTAGTTGGCGAACTTAGCTGGTTTCTGCGGCCATATCCAGGAATTCTTGCCAGCCATATTATTGCCGATGCCCTTGTCATCGACATAACCAATGCGGCATTCGCGCAGATCTTCTTCCGTTAGCTGCGCCTGCTCAACCAGCTGAATGAATTCATCACGATCAGGGGATTCTATGCCAATTGGGACGACATCGAGATAGCGTACCTCTGTCAGTTCGCCATAGGAGTAGCCTCGGACCACCCGACCGCCTGGCTTGTAGAGCGCGTATGTTTTGGTTGTCATTGTTCGCTGCGCAATTCAGTGCGCCGCTTCGGACAGAGGCTCAGGTTCGCTGTACTCATCCATTTCGCCATCGCGCTTGAGGAATTCGCTCGCGTCATAATATCGGCCGACGCCGTTTTCATCGACATGACCCACGCGGCTCTGGCCAAAGGCTGTCGCATCCATTTCAGTTTGAGCATCGCGCAGCATGACGAGGAAGGCACTCAGGTCCAGTGACTCGATTTCGCTCGGAATGAGATCTATGTAGCGCCGCTCAACCAGCTTGCCAAAGCTGTATGAGCTGACTTGCCTTCCGCCTGGTCTGTAAATCACGTACCGCTTTCTCATCATCTGTCTAATCCTTCGTACCAGCGCTGAGTTAGGCGGCGCTCGCGCAATGGAGCCGGACCTTGAAGAATATATTTACTGAATCTAGCCCGATTCCGGCGCCATCTCCAGGAATTCTTGCCAGCTGCAATAATCGCCGACGCCCTTGTCATCGACATAACCAACGCGGCATTCGCCCAGTTCTTCGTCGGATAGCTGCGCTTGCTCAACCAACTGTATGAATTCGTCGCGGTCAGGGGATTTTATGCCAGTCTGAACGACGTCAATATAGCGGACTTCGACTAGCTTGCCGTAGCTGAACCCCCGCACTTGCCGACCACCTGGTTCAAAGAGCACGTATTGTTTCTTTTTCATCATCCGGTCATGCGCTCATACCACTCTTGCACGTACCTCCAATATAACACCGGTGAAACAAGAAGTACATATTTCTCCTCCCCTACCTCGTAAATGTCGAACAGCACCTGCCTCTGTTCCGTCGCCGCATCGTGCGGGATGAAGCCCATACTTTCGACTTCTACTTTATCGTTAGCCTGGTCATTCTTGGTCTGTTTTCTGTCCAAATCCAATCCATGATCGAGCATATTTCGTATGGCCTCCGCGACCCATCGGGGATGCCAGCCAAAAGGCAATTTATGTTCAAGTCTCTCTCCCATGATCATCTTGAAGCCATGCTCAAAGCGGGCTCTGGGCTCCTCGACATCTGCCACCAATTCAGACAGGTTCGAGATAATTAGCGTCAACGCCCAGTCGTGAATATCGTCATTTTGCTGATACAGCAGATTGCCCGAATACACCGCCATGTCAATCGCAGCGTCTCGGTCAATCTGCATTGGAGCTCCTTGCGCGCCGCTCAAATCAAGCGCTCCAGCCGATCCACCAGCCCTTCCAGCACCTTGAAGGTCTCTTCCACCGCCAGCGGCGTCGACATATCCACGCCGGCCGCTTTCAAAACGGGAATCGCATAGTCGCTGCTGCCCGCCTTGAGAAACGCATGGTAGCGCTCGACCGCGCCGCCGTCATCACCCGCCAGAATCGCGTTCGCCAGGGCGTGGGCCGCCGAGATGCCGGTGGCGTATTGGAAGGTGTAGTAAGCCTCGTACAGATGCCCGAATTGCGCCCAGGTGATGCCGGTCCGGCGCCGGTCATCGGTCATCGTCTCGCCATAGCCCTCGGCGTAGAAGCCGGACATGATCTCGTTCAGCGTCTCCGGCGTCAGCGGCTCGTCGTTTTCCATGCGCGTATGCACCTCCAATTCGAAGCGCGCCAGCGTCGGCATGATGAAGAAATAGCGGTGGATGTTGTCCATTGCCTCTTGGATCAGCGCCAATTGGAAATCGCGGTCGTCTTGCCCGGCGAATAGATGCGCCCGCACCATCGCTTGATTGAAGTTCGAGGCGACCTCGGCGGCGAACATCGAATAATTGCTGTAATGAAACGGCTGATGCGCGCGCGTATAATGGCTGTGCATCGAATGCCCCAACTCATGCGCCAGCGTGCTCATCGAGCTCAGATTGCCATCGAAGCTCATCATGATGAAGGGGTAGCTGTCATAAGTGCCAAAGGAAAAGGCGCCTTCGGATTTGCCCTCATTGATGGCGTAATCGACCCAGCGCTCGTCCAGGCAGCCGCGCCGCATCGTCGCCACGTAGTCCTCGCCCAACGGCGCCATGCCATCCGCGATCATCTCTACCGCTGCGGGATAGGAAAGCTCAGGGTCGTCGGCGGTAAGCGGCGCCCATATATCCCAGGGGTGAATCGTCTCGTAACCGAGCGCCCGCCGCCGCACATCCCAATAGCGATGCCAGGTGGGGATATGCTTCTTGTAGGTGTCGATCAGATTGTGAAAGACCTCGACCGGGATGTTGCTCGGCGAGAGCTTGGCCTGCAGGACGCTGTCGTAACCGCGCAGCCGCGCCAGCGTCACATTGCGCTTGACCGACGCGATGTAAGTCGTGGCGAAGGTATTCTGGAATGCCAAGTAGCTGTCGGCATAATTCTGCCAGGCGCTCCTGCGCGTTTCGCGGTCGCTGCTGGCCAGGAGTTTGTTGATCGTGCTCTGCACCAGCGGCTGCGGCGCGCCGCCGCTGTCATTTGCCGATTCGAATTTCAGGTCCATGTCATTGAGCGCGCTGCGGATGCTCTCGATGCGCCCCAGCGGATCGCTCAGCAAGCCCAATACCGATTCGACCTCGCCGGATAGCACATGCTTCTTCTTCCGCAGCAGATCGTCAATATGCTGCTGATAGACTTTCAAGCCATTTTCCTGCAGCCAGTTATGCAGAAGGTCTTCATCCAGCGCCAGCAGCTCCGGCTCGGCGAAGGCGGCGCCAGCCATGAATTGTCCCGCCAGACCCTGCGCCTGCCCGACCATGCCCTTGATCGCCTCATTGTTGCCATCGCAGGCTTGCCACATCACCGGGTACATATAGAGCGTCCAGACGCGGCGGGCGAGCGCCTGATGAAAGTCGAACCATTCGGCGAGCCGTGCTGGACCCAGCGAGAGCGTGCCCTTGAAGTTTTCGATTTCGGGCAGCTTCGCCATCGCCGCCTGGTATTCCTCGCGCCAGGCGTCGAAAGAGGCGAAGACAGATTCGTGATTCCAGGTGGATTCGATCGGGACTTCTTCGCGTGCCGGGACGGTGGTCATGGGGGGACAGTCCTTTCTGTAGTCTGTATTCGATTTTGTCGATTGTAGCAGGGGCGTGCTGATTTGCTTAGAGAAACCAGCCAGAGAGCTGCAAATAACAGCGCCTGTGAGGATCGTCGGCGAAGGGATGCGCTAGAGAGAAGCGCAGCATTGTGCCGGGCGCAAGCATGTCGGGCACGTCTTTATCCAGCCCTACATATTTGACATCCAGCAGCATCGTTCCATCATCATCAAAATACCAGAAGCGAGTGGCATCGTCCCCGCTGACACTTAGTAGGGGCTTTCGAAAGCGCCAAAAGCCCGTGCTGTATTGCGGCAATCCGTGCGTCGGCGATACGTATCCGCGTTCGCCTCTTGTGAAGCGAATATGAGAATTGAATAGTTCCGTCGGATGTATGGTTGGCGCGCTTGCCAGTTCATTTAATTTGTCGAGCAGTTCAACGCGGTCGTATCGCCCAACTCGCCGACCGCGTATCGTGCGCACGTCTTCCGTATGAGGAGCTTGAATCTCTGATGGTGGCGCCTCTCTGAGTTTCATGTCCCAGATTTCGCCGAGGTTTATTGGCTTGTCCAGTGAATGGCCGAGTCCGCTGCTTGGCAGCAAGCGTACGCCGCGACCGTTTTCTAAAGCGATTGCGCCAAGGCATAGCTGCTCGCCCATCTTCGTCTTGCCGACGATAAGGACGCGTGTCCACGCGGCCTCGCCTCGAATCATAGATGTCTTACTCGCACTCCCATCTTGTCGCTGAATCTCGCCGCAACAAGGGATCGATGACAGGCGTCCGCCTGCTGCTCGACACAAAAGTGGACGTAACGATGCAGTGGCTTCGCTGTGGGGTATTCCGCCAAATGCTTCGCCCGTTCCAACAAAAGGCGCGGATCAAGAATTAGTTCAGCCTTTCGCTTACCATATTTCAAGATTTGCTTCTTGTACGCCGCGACGTAGGCTGCGCTAAGCCCCGTCCTATCGCGTTTTCGCGTCTGCTCTTCTTTATCGGCCTGCCACTGCAAGGCGCGGATTTCTTTAGTTGGCGCAAGCTCTTTCAGATGCGCGTAGTAAATCCCCAGTCCTTTCAATTTCGCCTGCAAGTAACTGCTGTTCGCGTACTTGTACTTCGATCCCCGCATCCCGCGCCGCGCGCGAATGTCGATGAAAAGCTCAATCTTATGCTCGACGAGAGCGCCAAAAAACGACTCTTCGGTCGAGCCGTACACGCCGATAGTAAATATGGTTTGTGGCTCAGCGGTCATGGAGTCGTATGATGGATGTTGGGGCGGCGGGTTAGAGCAGAGCCTCTTGATAGTTCGTCTCCCGAATCTGGGATTGCGAGAGCAATTCTCCATACCGGCCAATATGCCTTACGGCTATCTCATCGCTGTCAAGCGTCTTGCCGAGGACATAACCTCGATGACAGTCGTGCGGTTCTAGCTCGCTGCACATAATGACGATTCTGCGACCCGCGGACAGCGCATGTTTCAAATGCGCGATCCCACGCTGGTAGAAGGCCTTCGTTTCGCATTTCTTAGCATCCAGCAGTTTTTTCTTTCGCTGCGGACTGTAGGTATAGCAATCGCAATCCGCCGGTCGTCCGCCGAGCGAATTGCCCATGAATTCATATTGGATGCGGTTACGGCTTAGTATTGTGGAGAGTCTTTCCTTGCAGAAATCCGGCGCAAATCGTGAGTAGGGCTGCGACCGAACATCGACCAGGGTATCGATTTCGTACTTGTTCAGAGTCTCGATGAATTCAGCGGTATCGCGAGCGCCGTAGCCAATCGTGAAGACTTCATGCATGCATCGCCCACCTTCAATTGCAAGCCACTGCTAATGTGATTCTATCCCATTTGTGTGGGCTGTCAATGAATTGATGCTCAAATGTTCGAATGTCGCGCCCCGTTTTCAGTTTGCCCTATTGCACCCGCCACTCAAAGGGCATGATGCACTGCGCGCGTTTGGTCAGCGCCTCGATATTGTCCGCCGCATAATGGAGCAGCGCCGCTGGATTCTGCTCGGCCACTTGCACGCCGATGGGCTTGCCCCTGTCGCGGATCAGCACCGACGGCGCGTTAGGCGGCAATTGCGCCAATTCGCGTGCCTTGTCGATTGCGCGCTGCAAATTGCCCAGCTCATCAACCAAGCCGCGCTCCAAGGCTTGCGCGCCGGTCCAGACGCGCCCGCCACCGATCTCGTCGATCTGGGCGCTGGTTTGGCCGCGGCTCTCCGCCACGCGATCGAGGAATTGCGCGTAGATATGCTCGATGCTCCCGCGCATCATCGCCCGCTGCGACTTGCTGAAAGGGCTCTCGCCGGTCATCAGGTCGGCATGCTCGCCGCGCAGATAGGAAAAGGCATTGACCTGCAGTTTCTGCAGCATATCGCTGTTCACCAGCTTGCCCATCAGCACGCCAATAGAGCCAGTGATCGTGCCGGCCTGCGCCACAATCCAATGCGCCGGCGTCGCGATGTAATAGCCGCCCGAAGCGGCCACGCCACCCATGAATACCACCAGCGGACGCGTCTTGGCGAACTCCGCCAGCGCCGATGCCATCGACTCCGAGGCTGTGGCCGAGCCGCCGCCGCTATCGATATACAGCGCCAGCGCGCCACATTGCGGATCCTTCATCAGATTGCGCACTTGCTGATTCAGTGTGACATCGCCCAGCCGCTCGCCGCCGACGAAGGGCAGCGGAACGGGCATATCGCTTGGCGGGGTCGCGCTTTCGCCATCGACGATCATGCCGCCGCCGTAAATCACAGCGACGTACTTGCTGCTGAAATCGCGCTCGGGCAGCAGGATCTGCCCATCGGCTTCTTCCCACATCGTGATCTTGGTGATGCCGAGGTATTCAATCAGCTGTTCCTCGTTCATGATGCCATCGACGTAGCCTTTTTCCAGCGCGTCGTCACCCATGTGCAGACCGCCGTCAATCATATAGCGGACCTCGTCCGGCTTCATTTTGCGCGTGGCGGCGATGCCGTCTATCACCGTTTCGAATATGGAGTCGAGCAGCCAATTCGTCTGCTCCCGCCCTTCTTTGGATGGCTCTTTCCGTGTCAGCGCATCGGCCGCGCCTTTGTAAGGCGAAATCGCTATCGAGCTAAATTCGAGACCGACGCTCGCCAGCCCCTCCTTCAGGAAGACTTGCTGGCTGAGCAGGCCGGTGGTCTCCAGCATGCCGCCCGGCGGCAGCAAGATCTCATCGCAAGCGCTGGCGACGAAGTACTCGAGCGTGCGATAACCCGGCGCGTAACTGAGCGCGCGCTTGCCTTTTTCTCGCAAGCGCAGGATCGCGTCGCGCATCGTCTGCAAATCGGCTGTGCTGCCGCTGAAACCGCGGAAATACAAGATGACGCCCAGTGGACGCGGGTCGTCGCCGATGCGATCCAGCGCGCTCACGAATTCCATCAAGCTCATCGGCGGCGCGCCCAGCACCTGACGCTGCACGAAGTTGCGCTCTTTGGGGATGGGCGCGAACGAACTCGGCATCTTGATCATGACGTAGTCGATCGCCTTGACGCGCGCCCGCTGCATATTGAGCAGATTGACGCTGAGTTGCTGGATTAAGCGTTTGGTTTGGGACATGGCTTGGTCTTTCGTTTTGGTTTTTCGCCACAGAGACACAGGGGGCGCAGAGATTCTGACCCGGGAAATTCGTACCGTTTTCTATTCTTCTGATACGTATTCTACTTCGCCTAAGTCGCAATCCCGCATACGCGGATCTAGTGACAAGCGCGCGATGAGCGATATACTCGCAGACAGGCAAAGCATGATATGCTACTCGCATATGGTTCGCAAGGCAAAGCGAAATGGCGACGCAAGAACGACTGCTTGACATTGACGCTGTCACTGAATTGATGCGGCAGCCGGAATATGCTGACAAGCGATTTTACCTAATGGATGGAGTGATCTATGAAATGTCGCCCGTGCAACGAGTCCATAGCCGTCTCGCTAATCGAATCGGAATGTTTCTCGGAATCTTCGTGGAGAAACATGACTTAGGCGAAGTTCATACCGAACTGGGATTTTACCCGGCCCGCGACCGCCGTACGCTCTTGGCGCCAGATGTCGCTTTTGTCAGCCACGCTCGCTTGAGCCAACAACCCGAGGATGGATTCCTCTCCGTCATGCCTGATTTGACGGTCGAGATTGCCTCGCCCAGCGACTCATTGGCGCAACTCCGTCGCAAAGCAAGATTTTATTTGGACAATGGCAGTCGCGTGGTCTGGATCGTCTTGCCGTCTCAAAGGGGCGTCGATATCTGCCGTTCTGCTACTGGCGCGCGCCTCGACATCGAATTTGTCGGCGCTGATGGCGTGCTATCCGGCGAAGAAGCGCTGCCCGGCTTTGAATTGGAACTTAGTCGGCTGTTTCCCACGCCCAAGTAACTTGGTCTTGAAGGGCGAGTCGCCGCCTCGCCCCTACAGATTGTCGCAGCTTAATCCCATCCCGCGGCCGCTCCGTATGCGCCATCGTCGAGTCAGCTCTCCGGTATAAACTCAATCGCGCCGATGTCGCAGCCGTCGCCTTGCGGACGCTCCGTGCCGATTTGGTCGGTATCCGGGCAGAAGTCGCTGCTGGCGGCGTCGATTGCCGGGCTGCCTGCTAGCAAGGGAAAGTAGGCTGGCGAGCCGTCTTCGGGTTCGACGAGCTCGCCGAGCATGGGGTTGCCGTTTGGAGCCGAGCCGCAGGACGCGTCGCTTAAGAGATTACCCGCGTTTAGTGCTAGGACACCGATACAATTGTGTCCAATTTCGCTGGCAATTATGCTGTTGTACATGTTTAAGTCCGTTGGAAGATCTGAATCAAGAAATATGTTATTGCCGCTCAAGGCGCTATTGCTCGCAAATGTTACGTGAACCAGAGTCAGCACATCGCCCTTAAGAGCAGCGCCGTCATCATAAATCGCGCCGCCTTCGTCCTCCGCCTCATTGTGCGCGAACGTACTGTTGGTGATGTCTACGGCAATTTGCCCCCAGCTGTACAAGGCGCCTCCCTCTTCAGCCGCGTTGCGGACGAAGTCACTGCCTGATATGCTCAGCGCATGTTCGGCGAGGATCGCGCCTCCCCAGCCGGCGCTGTTGCCACGAAATGCGCTATTCATGATGGCCAATTCGGGGTCATTGAGTGCTGACGTATCAACTACGCCGCTGTCTATCGCGCCACCGCCGTATTCGGCCACGTTGTTTATGAAGGTCGCCGATTCTATATGCGCGACTCCCGAAGTTTGAATCGCGCCGCCATATCCCGCGTAGTTGTATTGGAAACTACTATTGCTGATGTACAGTTCGCCTTCATTGTAAATGGCGCCGCCTTGGGCATCGGCGAAATTGCCGTAAAACTGGCTGTCGAAGATATGGACAGCACCCTCGTTGCTGATCGCGCCGCCCCAACCGTTGTAGCCATAGGATAGAGTAGCCGCATTCAAGGTGAGTTTGCCTGTTTCGATGCGAAGGATCTGAAACTGGCCGTTCCCGCTAATCGTGTATCCGCTGCCCTCCAGCGTGATCAGTGAGTTGACAGGCGGCAGGAGGTCTTCCAACGTGACATCCGCAGAAAGCGTTATCGCATCCGCGCCGTCACCAGCGGTACAGCCGCCAACAGCCTCGTCGATGTTCGCCGCGCTTATCGCGTCCGCCAACCTGCAAGTCTCATCAACAGTGATATCCACCGCATAGACCGGCGTCACCAAAGCAAAGGCAAGCAGGATAGCCATGCACAGAATCCAAAGGGCGAGCCAAGGCTCGCCCCTACAAATTCTCATTGCCAAATCCCATCCCCCAGCCGCTGGATATGCGCGATGGTCTCGGCGATGCCTTCTTCCAGCGGCGTCTCGTAGACTGTATCGAAGCTCGCCCGCAGCGCGCTGTCATCAAAGCCGGCCGGGAAGGGCAGGGGATTCTCGACGACGTCGATTTCCGCGCCGGGCAGCGCCGCCTGCGCGACGTCCACGAAGCGCGCCACCGATGAGGGCGGGCCGCCCAAATTGAAGCCGCGCGCGCCATCCAGCCTTTGCTCGGCCGCCAGGATGAATTGCCGCGCCACATCCGACGCCCACTGGAATTGCATCTCCCCACTAAAGGGGACTTGGTAGGGCTGCCCCTTGGCGACCGCCACCAGCGCTTTGGTCGGCTCGCTGGTCATGCCTTGATTGCGCCCGACGCCGTAAACCGTGTAAGGGCGCAGCGCTGTGCTGGTGATGCCGTTTTCCTCGAAGTAGACCAGCGCTGTGCCCTCGTTGCATACCTTGTACGCGCCGTAGAGCGTGCGCGGTTTCTTGGGCGCGTCGTTGGAAATGAAGCCCGGCGGGAAGTCGGACGGCGGACCGTAAACCCCTATGGACGAAGCGAAGGCGATATGGTCGACGCCATTCGCGCGCGCCGCCTCGAAGATGTTGACGGTGCCGGTGACGTTGACCTCGGCGCCCAGGACCGGATTGGCGCGGCAGAAGGGCACTTGCAGCGCCGCCAGGTGAATGACACGCGTGATGCCGTGCTCGGCGAAGACCGCCTTTAACGCATCGGTATCGCGCAGGTCGCCCTGAACGAATGTGATCTCGCTTTGCTCCTCGGCGCTCATCAGCCAATTGATCCGCTGGCGATCTTCGCTTTGATCGAAGTTGACTGCTCTTTTGCCGCTCCGCCCCAAGTGATAGAGCGCCCAGGCGCCAATGCAGCCCATGCCGCCGGTGACGAGATAGGTGTCAGCCATCGCTAAGCCTCGATCATTTTATTGCTCAGCACGCCCAAGCCTTCGACCTCGACGCTGTATTCGTCGCCCGGTTTCATCCAGACCTTGTCGGCCATGCCCATGATGACGCCTTCCGGCGTGCCGGTGCTGATGACATCGCCCGGGTTGAGCGTCATCACCTTGCTGGCGTAGGCGATCACCTCGGCGACGGTGAAGATCATATCGGCGGTATTGCTGCTCTGCCGCAGTTCGCCATTCATCCAGCCCTTGATCGACAGATTCTGCGGATCGGGGATTTCGTCAGCCGTCACCACGTAGGGACCGAGCGGCAGGAATTTGTCGAGCGTCTTGCCCAGCAACCATTGCCCGCTGAGCATCTGCAGCCGGCGCTCGCTGAGGTCATTCATATTGCAGTAGCCAAAGACCGCCTGCAGCGCCTCCTCGACCGCGACATTGCGTACAGTCGCGCCCATCACCACGCCCAACTCCGATTCGTAATCGACGCGCGTCCAATCGGCTTGCAGCGGGATGCCTTCGTTTGGCGCGGCGATGGAATTATTGAACTTGCTGAACAAGACCGGTTCCGCTGGCGGCTCAGCGCCGGTTTCGGCCGCGTGTTTTTGGTAATTCAGACCGACGCAGAGGATCTTGCCCGGATTCGGCACCGCCGGTCCATAGGTCAAGTCACTTTTGTTGAGGTAAAGCGACGCGTCCGTTGCCGTCTCGACCAGAGCGCGCAGCCGCTCCAGCACAGCATTGCCGCGCCCGTAAACCGCGTCCGGCGTGATCGCGCGCGGGACGCCGGCCGCCGCTGCTGCCGCCGCCACATCAAGAACGCCGCGCTCGGTCACGATTCCCAGCTGGTTTCCTTCGTCTGTCTGGAAAGTTGTCAGTTTCATGTTGATCCTTCTTAACTCTTGTCAATCACGCGCCTAGTTTACCGATTCCTCAGTGTCAACTGTAGGGGCGACCTGTCACGTCGCCCGCTTCCGCCGGCACGAATTGTAGAGACGACTCTGTGAGTTGCCCACCGTCAATAGATTACATAAAATATCGGGCGAGCCACCGGCTCGCCCCTACAAGGCTTGTCCGCTAGTGTAATTCTGTCGCAAGGCAAACACAAACAGTACCGCATCAATACAAACAAGCGGGTCTATCCTTGCAATAGGCGATAGACTACTGCGAAATCCGCCATTTTTAGCTCCCCTTCCTTAGCTTGCTGGGGAAGGGGCCGGGGGATGGGGTTAAATCACTTCAGCGCCATTTCCTGTTCGCGCCGCTCCATCTCCTCTTTGTGCCAGCTCTCGCGCTCCTCATCAAACTTCAGCACGCGGAAATACTCGGCGTATTCGACGCCGACCATCTTGCCGCCGTCGCGATTTCCCTGCATCAGCCACTTCTTGGCGCCATTCTCGAAATCCTCGCCGGCGCCAATCTGCGAAACGTGGGCGCTGAGCGCGGCCATTTTCAGGTCGATCGTGCTGCTGATGTCATGGTAATGGGTCGGGGCTTGCGTCAGATTCAGGTAAAGTTCGCCGATCTTGTGCGGCTCGAAGCCTTCCGCCAATAGCTCGGGAAAAATGGGCCGCGTCTCGGAACTGGGGAAGACCGCGTAAACCGACGCCTCGCCCGCCGCACGGTGATCGGGATGATTCACATAACCACGATGCACGAAAATCGACGTCGGGTCTTGGCAGACGACGCGATAAGGCTTGGTCTCGCGGAGGATGCGCGTGATATCGCGCCGTAGGTCCAGAGTCGCTTCCAGTTGTCCGTCGGGATAACCAAGGAAGCGCACATCATGCACGCCGACGTGCGCCGCCGCTTCCATCTGCTCCTGATAACGCAGCTCGATCAATTGCTCGCGCATCATGTCCGGGTCGTTGCTGCCGGCGCCGCCATCGGTGATGATGATATAGGTCACCGTCGCGCCTTCTTCGCGGATCCAGCGGGCGACGCTGCCGGCCACGCCGAATTCGATATCATCATGATGCGCCGCGGTCACGACTATGTGATAAGGTTCCTCGCGCTGCGGGATCTGTTGCAGCGCGCTGTAGTCAATGGTCATGGCTTGTCCTCGTTCATGTGAATTGCCCGCCTGTTGGCGCGCCGGCTGGCTGCGCGTCTTTCGATTGCGCTTTGCCGTATCAAAGTCGAGAGGATGATACAATCTGCTACAATTTGCAAGGGTGACCGCGCCACGCGAACGGAGGCAGCGATGAAGCAAGAATCGGATATGAAGACCACGCGCAAGACCGACCGCGAGCGCATCGCGGAGGTGGACCTGGATTCGCTCTCCGAGGCGCAGTTGCGGGAATTGTACGACGAGATCTTCGGCGAGCCGAGCGACGAGGAGATCGTTGCGGCGCTGCGCGAGGCGGACGCGGAGTTTGAAGCGGGCGATTATAGTCCGACGCCGCTCGAGGCCGAAGATGATGACGAGCCATATCGCGAGCCGACGCGTCAGGAGATACTGGCCGGCATCAAGCAGGGCTGGAAGAGTCACTTGGCGGGACATGTGCTAACGGAAAAGCAGTTCCGTGATTTTCTTCGTGAGACTAGCGAGTAGATCGTCCGACGATGCCCGTGGAGTTTTCGTATTCGGATGATTTCGCCAAAGACTTCGCACGTCTGCGGAAACGTTATCGGCGCATTGAAGACGACCTGGCGGCGCTAGAGTCGGAAATGCAGCACAAGAACGTCCGCGGCGATTTTGTTCGCGGATTCGGCCTGCCGCTATACAAGATACGCATGACGAATCGGTCGGCTGGCCGTGGCAAACGGGGTGGCTTTCGCGTCATATATTATCTTCAAACAAGCGAATCCATCTTGTTTATCCATATCTACTCCAAGTCTGACCAGGATGATGTGAACGATAGTGAAGTCTGGATGAGACTGACAAATATCGACTAAGGGCAGCCGCACCTGTATATCCGCCACAATCCGCATTCTCATCTACCAATACTGAGATTATCATTGCCGCCATTTGAGCGAGGGCTCTCCCCTATGCCGCGTCATTATCGGCTGCTGTGGTCGGTCTGCATCGGGCATCTGACGAACGACGTCTTTGCGTCGATGACGCCGGTACTGCTGACCTTCCTCGCCGCCGGCATCATGCCCATGAGCAATATTCAGATTGGCTTGGCGGTCAGCATGGCGCAGTTGCTCGGCGCCATTACGCAGCCCTTTTTCGGCATCCGCGCCGATCGCTCCGGCGGCCGCTGGCTCGGCACGCTCGGCTTGGCGTTTCATGTCGGTCTCTTCACGCTCGCGGTCATAATCGCGGCGGCAACCCGGCATTATTGGCTGATGTTCATCCCGATCGTGCTGGCGCCTATCGGCAGCGGCGCCCTGCATCCGGTCGGCGCGCTGCATTCTGCTGAGGCGGTGCCGCGGCGCTCGGCTTTCAACATGGCGGTCTTCTTCCTGATGGGGCAGACGGGCTTGGCGCTCGGTCCCGCGATTGCCGGCATCCTGCTCGAACGAGCCAACCCGGATCTTTTGGGGCGGATGGGCGCGGCGGTCGGCATCACCTATTTCGGCATTCAGGATAATCTCAATCCGATCATCCTGCTGTCAGTACTTTCGCTGCCCGCCATCTTCCTGATGGCCACCAGCATCCCGCGTCATCATGAGCATCATGCGGAACAGAACAAGCGAAAAGCGGAGCGGGAAAACGGCGCGGCGCAGAAATTACCGCTGTTTGCTTTTTTGGTCCTCGGCGTCATCGTATTGCTGCGCGGTTTGGGCCAGCAAGGCTCGGTCGCCTTTGTGCCGGTGCTCTTCGAGCAGAAAGGCTGGGACGCGGCCGCCTATGGCACTATCACCAGTTCGTATTGGATCGCCTCGGCCGTTTCCGGTCTCGTTTTCGGTCGGCTTGCCGATCGTTTTGATCGGCGCCTGGTGATGATGCTCAGCATGCTCTTTTCGGCGCCCGCTTTCTTCCTGCTGCCCGCCTACGAAGGCGCCTTCGCCTTCTTCCTGGCGATTGCCGCGGGCGGGTTGTCCGGCGGCGCGCACAGCCTGATCGTCGTCATGGCGCAAGACTTGATCCCCATGCGCAAGGGCTTCGCCTCAGGTGCGATACTGGGATTCATCTTCGCCACTGGCGCCATCGGTTCGCTCGCCATCGGCTTCATCTCCGATCAAATCGGCCTGGCGCTCACCTTCCAGATCGTGGCCGTGATGATTGCGGTCGCCGGCGCCCTTAGCCTGCTCTTGCCGCGGCAATCGAAGCCCTGACGATTCAGCTGAAGCGCCATCGGCTATAGCCGCTCGCACAAAGGATACTGGCTCACACAAAAGAGCGAATCCGACGGTTGTCGATAGCTGTAGACACACGCGCGAACATGCCGCCGCCCACGCAAAATACCTTGCGTCTCCCCGCGCATAGCTCCCCCTCTCCCCTTGTGGGAGAGGGGGCCGGGGGGTGAGGGGTAGGCCGCCCGCAACGTAAACAGGGGCGACCAACCTGGTCGCCCGTCTTAGCGATGGCGCTCGTTTTCGGGCGACTTGATAAGTCGCCCCTACACGTTCCTGAGTCTTTGGACTACTTTCTTGGCAAAACTGCTGTGACATCTGTGGTTCAATCATATAGACCATGCCCAAACTACTCTACATCTCCCCGATGCGCCTGCCGACGGAGAAGGCGCATGGCTTGCAGATCATGCAAAATTGCGAAGCCTTCGCCGACGCCGGCTGCGATGTGACGCTCTGGGTCGCGCGCCGCTGGAACACGCGCGAGCTGCGCGCTGTCGCCGATCCCTACGCTTACTATGGCGTCCGCACCAACTTCAAGATCCGCCGCGTTCCTTGCATTGATATCTTTCCGCTATTCCCAGCTGACAGCGCCGGCGCCCGCGTTGCTTTCTATATTCTCCAATTGTCCTACGCGCTGGTTTGCCTGCTGCTGCTGCTTTTCAGCCGCGCTGATATCTATTACAGCCGTGATGAATTCGTCTTGTCGCTGCTGATTCGATTGCGCCCACGCGAATCGCTGGCTTACGAAGTTCATCAGTTCCCCGCTTCGGGGCGGGGCGCGGCGCTGCAGCGGCACATCGTCGCCAATGTCGGCAGCGTCATCGCCATCACGCCGCCGCTTCGGGCGGATCTCATCCGAAAGCGCGGCGCCGACCCCGAACGCGTCATCGTCGCGCATGATGGCATCCGCCGAGCGCGCTTCGAAAAGCTGCCCGACCGAGCCTCAGCGCGCGGACAGATCGGCTGGCGCCAAGAGGCTTTCATCATCGGCTATGTCGGCCGCCTGCACACACTCGGGCTGGACAAGGGAGTCGGCACACTGGTTGAGGCGCTGGCGGCGATGGATGACGCCTGCCTTGCCCTGGTCGGCGGTCCAGCTGATATGGCGGAGGCGCTGCGCAGGCGCTGGCTGGCTTTAGGCGCCTCGTCTGAGCGCTTTCTGTATGCCGGTCAGGTCTCGCCGGATCATGTGCCGCGCTATCTCAGCGCCTTCGATATCTGTGTGTTGCCGCTCCCGGCGGAGACGCATTTCGCGCATCACGCCTCGCCGATGAAACTCTATGAATACATGGCTTCCGGACGCGCCATCATCGCCTCGGACTTGCCAGCCTGGTCAGATGTGGTGGAAGATGGAGCAACAGCCTTGCTGCTCCCGCCGGATGACGCGGAAGCCTGGTCAGAAGCCGTTGACCGGCTTCGTCATGATGGCGACCTGCGCGCGCGGCTCGGGCAGCGCGCACGGCAGCGGGCGCTGAAGCATTATACGTGGGACATTCGCGCGGCGCGCATCTTGGCGCATATTCAGGCCGCTGGGCAGGACTACTGAGCCTCTTGCTCCCTAATCTTCGCAATTGCGGATTCGGCGGTGAAGCGATCGACATCGGCCGCGCTCATCAAGCGACTGACGGCTTCTTCCTGCCTGTCTTCGACCAGCAAGGCTTGCAGCTCCGCCAAATCGACGCCGGCATCGGTGAGCAGCCGGCTGCGCTTACGTTTCTCCTCAACCTGCATGAATTGATACATGCCGAAGGCGAATAGCGCCGCCATCAGCAGCAAATTCGCGATGATGAACAGGACGAAGATCACGGCTGCTCCCTGAGGGTCCGCGCCTAGCAGGTGACGTCTTTGCCTTCTGTTCCGAAGACGTTCAGGCGAAGTTCGTTGTCCGGCAGACGAGCGACGCTCTCCGGGCAATAATGAAACTGCAGCGCCCAGCGCCGCCGATCCGAGCGCGTGGGCGGGCTGCCATGATGCAGCAGGCAGTGAAATAGCAGACAACCGCCCGGCGGCAAGGGCACGGCGACGATTTCGCCCACCCGCACATCGGTATCGCAGATTTGCCAATCGCGCCGCGTCCAATGGGGCATCGGTCCCGCATGATGGCTGCCAGGGATGACCATCATGCAGCCATTCTCCGGCGAGGCCTCGTCCAGCGCGATCCAGGCGCCGACGATCGTCGTCTCCGTCGGATAATCGAAGTAAGCCATATCCTGGTGCCAGGGCTTCTCGCGCCCGATCCGCGGCGGCTTGAGCATCGCCTGATCTTGCGACAGCGCCGCCCGCTCGCCCATGATGCGGCACAGCACAGCGAGCAGCGCCGGGTTCTCCGATGCCGTCTTCATCCGCGCGTCAAAGGGGACGACCGGCATCATCTTGCGCACGCTATCCAGCCGTTCTTCATCGGGCAACTCATAGAAGCGTTCGCCCACGACAGCTTCGTACATGATGTTGTCGTTCTCGCGGTTCAGCAGCAGATCGCGTATGCCGGCGCGGCCCATCTCAATAGCTGATTTATCAATCGCATGGTGAATCACGAGAAAGCCCAGCGCGTGAAACAGCTCGATGTCGGCATCGCTCACGCCGTCAAAGCCGTCAATGCCGGAGGTGATTTCCGCGCTGTAATCGTAAAGCCCGGCTGGCGGCGCTTGCAAGCCATACTCGTCTTGTCTCAATGATTCGCTCCATGTTCGCTAGAGAATGTAACATTCGCGCGCGCTCAGCGCAACTGACGCCGAAGCTGCGTCTCAGCGCTGTCGGCCAGGCTCAGCCAGTGATCGATATCGAGCAGGGCGACCTCATCGTCGGTCCAGAATGCGTAGGCGATCGCACGCGCTTCCGGCGCCTCCGGGTTCGCCCGCAGGATCTGCCAAGCCTCCATGCGCCGTCCGTAGTAATGCTCAACCAATTCGGCCATGATCGCGTTGACGGCCGCCTCCACCAGGTAGCCGATCCGCGGCGGCAGCGGACCGGGCTGCAGCGCATGCGCCAGATCCGAAAGCGCCCTCATGAAGTTGGCGCCGCCCGGGTATTTGAAGTCTCGCTGCGCTTCCGGCGGCAGACGTGAAGGCGCCGTGCCGGTATTGACCATCTGCGTCAGGATCTGCCGCGCGAACTTCCCCTCAGGATAGTAATGCTCGAATGTCTCCAGAAAGCTCTGCGCCGGCTCAATGACGACTGCCA
This sequence comes from Chloroflexota bacterium, assembly GCA_011523705.1. Classification (GTDB taxonomy): domain Bacteria; phylum Chloroflexota; class Anaerolineae; order Aggregatilineales; family Phototrophicaceae; genus UBA6055. The sequence continues at coordinate 45,388 of WTGC01000126.1, forward strand.
GCGCGAGATAAAACTCCAGGTCCATGAACAGCGATTTGAGCAGGAATTGACAGCGCTCGGGGTCACGCGCTTCGGCTGCGTCTCGCAGTTGGCGTAGCAGTTTCAGTGTCTTGTCGCAAGAATCCGGTGCGTCCATGAGCACCATTTTAACCACTGCCTCTCGCATGTCACACCTTGGCTCACACAAGGTAACAAAGGCGATGTATTCCGTTTGTTGTAGGGGCGTCTCGCCGAGACGCCCGTCGCGCTAGATTCCAAATTCAAGCGGGCGTTTCAGCGCCGTGCGTAGACACTGCGGTTCAAACGCCCCTACAGCGGTCCTGACGGGTGGGGGTTCATAAGAATAGAGTGTACAGAGAACACACCGGTCACAGGGAAAAGCGTACCTAGCTGATATAATCAAAGTTAACACGAGTAGACCAAAGGAAGTAGCAATGGCAATCGCATCTCCCGACATCCGCGTCGACACGATCGCCGAATACCTCGGCGCCGAAGCCGATTCCCTGCTCAACCACCGCTGCGAGACCATCCCGCGCGAAGACTTGGCGCTGCCCGGTCCCAACTTCGCCGAGCGCGTCTGGCTGGATAGCGACCGCAACCCGCAGGTCATCCGCAGCTTGCAGCAGATTTATGACAGCGGCCGATTGGGCGGCACGGGCTATGTCTCGATTTTGCCCGTCGATCAAGGTATCGAACATTCGGCCGGCGCTTCTTTCGCCGCCAACCCGGCTTATTTCGATCCGGCCAAGATTATCGAGCTGGCGCTGGAGGGCGGCTGCAACGCGGTGGCGTCGACCTTCGGCGTACTCGGCATGACCGCCCGCCGCTACGCCCATCGCATCCCCTTCCTCGTCAAGGTCAATCACAATGAATTGGTCACCCATCCGAACACGCACGAGCAGATCATGTTCGGCACCATTCAGCAAGCTTGGGATATGGGCGCGGTCGCTGTCGGCGCGACGGTCTATTTTGGCTCGGAAGATTCCAACCGCCAGATGGTCGAGGTGGCGGACGCCTTCGCCTTCGCCCACGAGTTGGGCATGGCGACCGTGCTCTGGTGCTATATGCGCAATTCCGCCTTCACCGTCAACGGCATCAATCACGAATCCAGCGCCGATCTCACTGGGCAAGCCAATCACCTCGGCGTGACGCTGGGCGCCGATATCGTCAAGCAGAAACTGCCGACGCAAAACTACGGCTACCAAGCGCTCAACAGCGGCGATTCCTCCTACGGCAAGCTGGATGAGCGCATCTACAGTCAATTGAGCAGCGACCATCCCATTGATCTGACCCGCTACCAGGTCGCCAACGGCTATATGGGCAAGGTCGGCTTGATCAACTCAGGCGGCGCCAGCGGCGCGGACGACTTCGCCGAAGCCGTCAAAACCGCTGTGATCAACAAACGAGCGGGCGGAATGGGGCTCATCAGCGGCCGCAAAGCCTTCCAGCGCCCCATGGACGAAGGCGCGCGCCTGCTCAACGCGATTCAGGATGTGTATCTGAGCGAGGATGTGACGGTGGCTTGACCCCACCCCGACGAAGTTACATTGTAAACACACGCTCTACAATGCCGCCGCCCATACAAAATACCTTGCGTCTGGCTGCGCGTAGCTCCCCCTCTCCCCTTGTGGGAGAGGGGGCTGGGGGGTGAGAGTCAACCCAACGCCGCCATCGCCTCCGCCAGCACTGCGCGCGCGATGCCGAATTGATTCGAGAGCGCGTCTGCCACATCTCCAGCTATCGCATGATCCCGCCGGTCGCCGTTGACGAATTCTTGCAAAACATAGGGCTGCACATCGCTGTGGAAGCGCCACAAGCGCTCGTCGACCACTTTCTGAATCACAATCTCATTCAAGAATTGCCCGCCGTCGGGGCGATAATCGTGGATGGCGATGGCGCGATAATCGGCGTCGGAAACTGGCTCGTCGCGCAGGGTGAAGCTGTGCGCTCGGGCGAGGCTTTCGCGCCGCAGGAGGTAGCGTTTGCCGCCCTTCGGGTCAAGGCTGTAATCCATGAGCGGGCATTCGGCGCGCGTCTCCCGCTCCGCATCGATTGACAGGATGACATAAACGGGAAAACCGACATCCACCAAGTATTTTCGCCCCTCAATCAGGACGACAATCGCGCTATGGCAGCCGACCGTTTCGCCCATATCGTTGATCGTCAGATAGGCGTCGTAGCCGAGCCAGCGCAGCAGCCCGAAAAAGGCGTAATTGCTTTCGTAACAGGTGCCGCCGCTGCCGCGCGCGAAATGGCTCTCCCAGAAGGCTTCGCCTAAAAGAGCGCAGTCGGCTGACTCCGCCTGGCGCGCCCGCCGCATAATCCGTGAAGCGCTCTCCCATGGTACGGTGCGGGTGTAGCGGGTCACCAGCTCTTGCAGCGTCTCCAGCGTCGGCGGCGGACACGCGCTAATGCCGAAGCGGCTTAATACGCGCAAGCAGAGGGACGGCGGCAGCGGTTTCGTTTCCCTCATATCTCGCAATCCTTCTGTTGAATAGGGCAGATCATAGCCGAGTCTTCGGCGCCGTGACAGACGCGGTCCACGCCGCCGACCGATTGTTGGCGAGTGACAAAGGATGCCGTAAAATCAGCCTGCCGCGAGCCCGTGCCAAGCAGGTTTCTCCCCATGCCTTACGCCGAGGTCGCGCTGAATGTGCCAGCGCGCAAGTCCTTCTCCTATCATATCCCGGACGAACTGAAGGGATTGCTGCAGCCTGGCTCGCTGGTCCGCGTCGAATTTGGCGTGGCGATGCAGCCCGCTGTCGTCCTCGCCCTACATGCCGGGACCGACATCCCCGAGACCAAGCCGGTCATCGAACTGCTTGATCCCGAGCCGGCGCTCTCGCCAACCTATCTCGAGCTGGCGAAATGGCTCAGCGAGACTTGTCTCGCTCCGATCGGCGCTTGCGTCTGGCTGATGCTGCCGCCGGGATTCACCGGCAAATCCGACCGCCTCTATCGCTTCCTGCGCGATGATCCGGCGGACGATCAGCCGGAGCAAATGACCTTGCCTGGCGCCGACCCCAATGCCGAGCGGCCGCTGCCCCGCCGCCTGCTGGATTATCTGCGTGACAAAGGTGAGAAGCGCGCCCGCCAACTCAAAAGCGCCTTCCCCAAGCAGCCGCTGGAGAGCGCGCTGAAGAAGCTGGAAGAAGCGGGCTTGATTGCGTCGGAGTCGGTCCTGGCGCCAGCTGCCGCGCGCGCCAAAACTGTGAAGCGGCTTTACCCCACCTACAGAAGCGACGAGATTCCAACATTCGCAGCAAAGCTGGGCAAGTCCGTCAAGCAGGCCGACTTGCTGGCGCTGATCGCCGAGCGCGATGAAGACGCGCTCGCGGTGGACGAGGCGCTGGAAGCGGTCGGCGCCCGGAACAGAGCGCCACTGAACAGGCTGATCGCAGAAGGGCTGGTCTTCGTCGAAGAGACCGACCGGGGCGAAAGCGATCTGATCATCCTCGAAGCGGCGCCCGAGCGAATTCAGCGCCTGCTGGATTCCTGGCGCGGCACGGCATATCTGGCGCAGCTGCTGCGCGAACTTCTCGAATTGCCCGAGCCGCCGACAATGGCCGAGGCGCTGCGCGCGACTGGCGCCAGCCGCTCGATGTTGAACAAACTGGTGAAGGTCGGCGCCCTTGAATTGCGCGAAGAACAGATCTGGCGCGATTCCTTGCGCGATTTCGATTTCGTTCCCGATCGCGCGCCCAAGCTGACGCCCGACCAGCAAGATGCGTGGGAACAGATCTTGCCGGCGCTGCAGCGAGACGATGGCGCCAGCTTCCTGCTCCATGGCGTCACCGGCAGCGGCAAGACCGAAATTTATCTGCGCGCCATCGCCGAGACGCTGCGGCAAGGGAAGAGCGCCATCCTGCTCGTGCCGGAGATCGCGCTGACGCCGCAGACCGTGCGCCGCGTTGCCGAGCGCTTTCCCGGCCAAACCGCGCTGGTGCACGGCAGCCTGCCCACGGGCGAACGCTATGACAGCTGGAAGCGGGCGCGCGCCGGCGATGTATCCGTCATTGTGGGGACGCGTTCAGCCCTCTTCACGCCGATGCCGAATCTCGGTTTGATCGTGCTGGACGAAGAGCACGATGCCAGTTACAAGCAATCGCCCTGGATGCTGGAACCGCATTACCACGCGCGTGCCGCCGCCGAATATCTGACCGAAATCAACCAGGGAGTGCTCATTCTGGGCAGCGCCACGCCCGATCTTGTCAGTTGGCATCGGGCGCAGCGGGGGCAGTACTCCTATCTCCACCTGCCGGAACGCATCATGGGCCATCGCCGGCGCATTCAGCAGCAGGCGCAGCGCCTCGGCGTCGAAGCGCGCTACCAGCAGGAGGAAGACGACGCCGTCACCATCCCCTTGCCGCCGGTTAGCGTGGTCGATATGCGCGCCGAGTTGCGCGCCGGCAATACCAGCATGTTCAGCCGCGATTTGCAGCGCGCCCTGGCTGATGTGCTTGCGCGCGGGGAACAGGCGATGCTGCTGCTCAACCGGCGCGGGCAGGCGACCTATGTCTTCTGCCGCGATTGTGGTTACGCGCTCGAATGCGCCCGCTGTGATACGCCGATGACTTATCACCGGACGGAGCGCGCGCTGCGCTGCCATCATTGCGGCAGCCACCAGGTGCCGCCGCAATCCTGCCCGGCCTGCGGCTCGTCGCGGATTCGCTACTTCGGTGCTGGCACGCAGCAGGTCGATGAGGTCCTGAACCAGCTCTTTCCCACCGCTCGCACCCTGCGCTGGGATATCGACAGCGCTCGCTCGCCGCTGATGCACTTCGAAATCCTGGACCGCTTCATCAAAAGAGAGGCTGATGTGCTGATTGGCACGCAGATGATCGCCAAAGGCCTGGACCTGCCGCTGGTCACCCTGGTCGGCGTCGTCAGCGCCGATATGGGCTTGGCACTGCCCGATTATCGCGCCGGTGAACGGGTCTTCCAGCTCTTGACCCAAGTCGCCGGGCGCGCTGGCCGCGGTGTGCTGGGCGGCGTTGTAATCTTGCAGACCTATCAGCCGGAGCACTACGTCATTCAAGCGGCCTCAGAGCATGACTACGCTGGTTTCGCCGAACGCGAAAGCCGCTACCGGCAGGAGTTGGGCTACCCGCCTTATCGCCGTCTGGCGCGGATTGTCTTCAGCTACAGCAAGGCGGAGACGGCGCGGCAGCAGGCTGAGTTCGCCGCGGCGCGCCTGCGTCAGATTTTCGAAGAGCGCAATCTCAGCGGCACTCGCCTCATCGGTCCGGCGCCCTGCTTCTACACGCGCGTCGATCGCAATTATCGCTGGCACCTGCTGCTGCGGGGACCCGATCCGCGGGCGGCGCTGCAATATCTCTCGCCGCAGCCCGGCTGGCGCATCGACATCGATCCGGCCTCCGTCCTTTAGCCAACGAGCCGGCGCTCATTCGGGCAAGGGATTTGCCGCGAAAATGGTTAGCGCCAGCGCAGATGATGTAAAGAGTTGGCGGATTACTGTGAAATAGCCTCCCAGTACTCGTTTCCCTCGGTGTCCTCGGTGGTAAGCCTTTACGGCGTCGGGAACAACGGCGCGCTCATCATTTATCACAGTCTCAAATCATAGACAGCGGGCAAATTATTGCTAAAATGTGTGCTGAATTCAATCGATGGAAACGCTTTATGTGGATCATTCAGATCAGCGTCGCTTCATTCTGGTGGTATGTCGGCGTTCACTTGATGTTTCGCGACGCCCTTGTCTGGAACAGCTTCGCGGAGATTCCCTGGTTCCGGCAGATTTTCCGCAGCCCCGCCACGCGCAAATGGGAACGCTTTTGCCGCGACGGCGGGCTCATCGCGCTCACCACTGGCGGCTTGCTCTTCGTCACGCTGCCCTTCGGCATCGGCGTCTTTGGCATCGTGATCGCCGTGCCGCCATTGCTGTTCCTTCTATGAATGTATTCGGCCAGGTGACGGACGGTTCGCCGCGCGATTGAATCGCCCAAATGCGCCGCAGCCCGGCGCTTCTGGAGGACCACAACATGCGCAAGTTTTTCAGTCTGCTCGTCGGCTTGAGCATCGGCGCGGTCATCGGCGCGCTGCTGGCGACTTTCTTTTCGCCCGTGTCAGCGGAGGAATTCCAGACAAACTTGCGGTCGCATTATCAGCGGGCGCTTAAAGCGGGACGCGAGGCGAACTCGAAGCGCCGCGCCGAGCTGGAAGAAGAGCTTGGCGAGCTCCGCAACAAGTGAGCCGATCCCTGCTATCGCGGGCTGACCGCGCGCTATCGACTTGAGAAATACTATGCCCGTATACGGGGACGCGGCAAGCCCAATCCATCAATCTGATCCAGCAAAAGCCGCCTCTATTACTATTCTCTCTTGAACTGAAATACAATTGATGGCTAACTGCGCTCAACCTGCGCTCCTTAGCGATAGGCTGCGTCGCATATATGGCATCTGAGAAGCCGATCAAGTTCGAGTGGCGATTGGATATTGAGGTGCTCGTCGCCACCATCATGGCGCCGAGCATGGTCTTCATGGTCAGCACCGCGCTCAGCGTCGCGCTGCCGGCCATTCAGCGCGACCTGGGCGCGACCGGCACCGACTTGATTTGGATCGTCAACGCCTATTCATTGCTGCAAGCTGCCTTCATCTTTTTGAGCGGATCCTTCGGCGATCATTATGGGCGGAAGCGCGTCTATCTCATCGGCATTGTGATCTTCGCGCTGTCTTCGTTTGCCTGCGCGACGACCGATTCGGCCGATGTATTGATTTTGGCTCGCGCCCTGCAGGGCGTCGGCAGCGGCTTGATGATCACCTGCAGCCTGGCGATTGTCGCCGCCTTCTTTTTTCATCATCGGCGCAGCTGGGCGATTGGCGTCTGGTCCGGCTTCACCATGTTGATTTCCGGCGCGGGACCGATCCTGGGCGGCTGGCTCACCGAAATGGGCATGTGGCGCCTGATCTTCCTGATTAACATTCCGCTCAGCCTGGTCGCCATCTTCATTTTGATCATCTATGTTCCCGAGAGCTATGACGAAGAAGCGCCGAAAGAACTGGATATCTCCGGCACCTTCCTCAGCACGATGGCGCTCATGCTTAGCGGCTTCTTCTGTATTGAAGGTCCGCGCCGCGGCTTTGACGACCCGCTGGTGCTGCTGTCGGGCGGCGCCGCCGTCGCCATTCTGCCCATATTCATCTGGATCGAAGGGCATAGCGACCATCCGATGATGCCGCTCAATCTCTTTCGCTCGCGCACTTTCACCGGCGCCAATACCTTGACGCTTTTGCTCTATGGCGCCATGAACAGCGTTCTGTTCTTCCTGCCCCTCAACTTGATCCAGGTGCAGGGATACAGCGCCGCGGCCGTCGGGCTGGCGCTGCTGCCGATGACCGTGCTCATGGTGGCGCTTTCCTTCGTCATGAGCCGCGTATTCGATCGTTACGGGCCACGTCTGCCGCTGATTATTGGTCCCGTGCTCATTAGCCTGTCATTCGTCATGCTGGCGACGCTGCCGCCGGATAGCGGACAAGACAGTTACTGGACGACGCTCTTCCCGGCGATCTGTCTCTTCGGCGCCGGCATGGGCGTCACCTTGGCGCCACTGACCACGGCGGTGATGGCGTCGGTTGACGAGCATCATGCGGGCATGGCGTCGGGACTGAACAATACGGTTTCGCGTTCGGCGCAAGTCTTGTCGATTGCGGTCATGGGCGGTATCGTGCTGGTCCTCTTCAAACAGAACCTATTGAGCGATCCGTCTGTCACGGCGCTGCCGGCCGATGCCCGCGCCTTTCTCTCTGTCGAGTCGATCAAATTGGCGGAGACAGCGCTGCCGGCAGATTTGACGCCGACGGATCGGGCTCAACTGCAAGACGTGATTCGCGAAACCTTCTCCGGCGCCATCAATGTCATCATGTGGATCGCCGCCGGGCTCAGCCTCTTGAGTGGACTGCTGGCCGCTTTGCTCATTGAGCGAGAGTTGCCCTTTCCCGAGTGATTGGCCGCTTGGGCCAAAGCCTGAGTCGATTCAGTCTCCCCCTTTGAGTGTTGGTTGCCAAGAGGGTGGAGTTCGGTCTGAATTGCGCTTGAACGCCAAAGTTGTGATATGCTGAAATCATGTGGCTCAAGTATTTTTTCTAAACGGGCACCATTGTGGCAGCAATTAGTTTAAGCGCCGGCGGCTGGTCCACCGGGTTCTGGGTATTATTTGCCACCATCTCCGCGGCGAGTATGGCCTTTGTAGCCAGTTCGTCGTTAAATGTGGCGCTGCCGGCGATTCAGGTAGAACTGAATGCGCGCGGCGCCGATCTGATTTGGATCCCCAATGCCTATGTCATGGTCCAAGCCTCGCTCATCGTCGTGACGGGTTCCATGGGCGATCACTACGGACGCAAGCGCGTCTGTTTGCTGGGGATCTTGCTTTTTGGTTTGGCGTCGGTGATCTGCGGTTTCTCAACGACCACCAATGTCATCATCGCTGGGCGGCTGGCGCAAGGCGTTGGCAGCTCAATGATCGTACCAAACAGCCTGGCGATCGTATCCGCTCATTTCAGCCACCGGGGTCAAGGCTGGGCAATTGGCCTATGGTCGGGATTCACCGTGCTGATGGCTGGCTTGGCGCCATTTTTCGCCGGCGTCGTAACCGACCTTGGCATGTGGCGTCTCGTCTTTCTCATTCATATCCCTCTGGGCGTAGTGGCAGCCTTCATTCTATTGCGATACGTGCCCGAGAGTTATCAGAGAAAGTCACCCAGGCGAATGAGCATTTGGGGCGCGCTGCTGATCATCCTGGGATTGGGCGGGATAACCTTTGGATTTATCGAAAGCTCGACCTTTGGCTTTGGCAGCCCGATCATCATCGCGGCCATCGTCGGCGGCCTCATCGCCGTAGCCATTTTCCTGCGGGACGAGCGCGAGGGCAAACATGCGATTCTGCCCTTGCGGCTGTTTCGATCGCGCACATTCAGCGCGGCAAACGCGATTTCCCTGATATTCCACGGTGTGATTCAGCCGGCGCTGCTTTACCTGCCCTTAAACTTGATTCAGGTCCAAGGCTATAGCGCCACCTTCACCGGTCTTTCGATTATCCCACTAATTCTGGTTGCGACGCTCGGTTCCACTCTTGTTGGACCGCTCTTGGATCGACGCGGACCGCGTATACCCATGGTGATTGGATTATCCATCGTCGCCATCGGGTTTTTCGCCTTTGCCCAGGTCGGTGTTACCGGTGGCGAGTCCGAGTATCTCAGCACATTTTTCCTGCCGGTTGTTCTCTTCGGATTCGGCTTCGGCCTTTCATTTGCCCCCTTGACAATGGCGGCGATGGCTTCGGCGCCGGACAACAACGCTGGCATCGCCTCAGGCGTCAATCACACCGTGTCGCGCGTCGGCCAGGTGCTCGTCGTTGGCGTCCTCGGCGGGCTCGCCATTACCTGGTTCGGTCAGTTGTTGATGAACGATGCCTATATCAGATCTTTGCCAGCGGATGCGCAGACGCATCTGGCGGCCGATGCCGGCGACTTGGTACAGACGTCTATTCCAGATTGGCTTTCGCCCGCGGAGCAAACGCGTGTGCTGCAAGCCATCAGGCAGTCCTTCACCTCGACGTTTAGCATTCTGATGGTGATAGGCGCCATCGCGTGTGCGCTTTGCGCCGTGGCCGCATTCTTCACCATTGACGACCGCGAGCTTAAGCTCAAACGCGGGCGAGACGTCCTGGACGACAGCGACAGGCTGCCGGACGCGGAGCGCATGGCTAAGCGGGACGAGCCTCCCCATACACCGATTCCCGAATCCCCTTAATGTAGCCGATCGCGAAGAGGCGCCCAATCGCGGAATAGCCGGCTTGGTCGTTGCTGTCGCCCGCCATCGTCGGCACGTGATCGGGCCGCAAGACGCCATCGAAGCCGATATCGCGATAGGCGCGCATGCAGGCGACCATGTCGCTCTGTCCCGCGTCATGGAAGGTTTCTTCGAATTCTTTTGGATGCCCCGCGACATCGCGCATGTGCACGAAGAAAATCTTGTCGGCGAATTGCCGAATCACCGCCGGCAAGTCATCGGTCATCAGCGCGAAATTTCCCTGGCAGAGGGCGATGCCATTCATCTCACTGGGCACGAGATCGAGCAGGCGCTGAAAATTCTCGACGCTGCGCATGATGCGCCCCAAGCCACGAATCGGCGAAAGCGGCGGATCATCCGGATGCATCGCCAGCTTAACGCCAGCAGATTCGGCAAATGGGATCACGCGCTCCAAGAAGTAATGGAGATTCTCCCAAAGCTGCTCTTCGCTCACCTCGCCGTATTCGGTCATGGGCGCGTCCACCATCTGGCTGTGATCGTAACCGGTGACCAGCGCCCCGCCGCGTGATCGAATCGTGGTCGAGGTGCGCATCCAGTTCAAGACCGGCATCCACTCGTAGCACCAGACCGGGATGCCCAGCTTTCCCATATTGGTGAGTAACTCGCAGACGGCGTCGATCTCGTCGTCGCGCCCCGGCAGCCCCAGCTTGGCTTTGGTCAATGGCGGCCGGCTTTCGATCACCGCCAGCTCAAAGCCGCGATCTTCGTATGCGTTCTTGACCCGCAGCAGCGAGGTGTAGCTCCAGGGCGGCGCGGCGCGATAATGATCGGCGAAGTCCAGCTCGCCGACGGCTTTGGTCACGCCGCATTGCGCGACCAGGTCCCAGAGCGTGGAATAGGCCGGCGGCAGCATCTCGGCAATTTGAATCATACGGCGCCTCCAGGCGGCAAGCCAAATGAGCAATCGACCAAGAGCATAACAGAAATGCGCCGCCAGCGCATTTGGCGCAACGCAAACCTGCGATATGCGTAAAGCCTTTGACGCCCGTCAAGGGCTTGTCTCTGTGTCCTCTGTGTTCTCTGTAGTTCAAAAACAAACTAAAATCCGTTCCATGCAAGCGACACTTGAACACATCCGCGAAGACAGCGAAGAACTCGCCGGGCTGAGCGCCAGCGAGGTTCAAGAGCGCATCCGCAGCGGGCAGTCCAACGACTTCGAGGCGCGCGTCGGCCGCAGTTACTGGAACATCTTCCGCGAGAATGTGCTCAACCTGTTTAATATCGTCCTGGGCACGATGCTGATCATCGTCATCGCTCTGGGCGATTATGCCACCGCCTTCTTCGCCGGCTTCAGCGTCGTCTCCAATACCTTTTTCGGCATGATCCAGGAGTTCAACGCCAAGCGGCAACTGGATCAACTGGCGGCGCTGGCCGAGCAGACAGTTCGCTGCTTGCGCGATGGCGAATGGGTCGATGTGCCGATGCGCGGCGTCGTGCTGGACGAGATCATCCGCATCGAACCGGGCGACCGACTGGTCGTCGATGGCGTCGTCCTGCGCGCCGACTCGCTGGAGATGGACGAGTCGCATTTGACCGGCGAGTCGGACGCGGTCAGCAAAGCCCCGGAAGACGCAGTCTTGTCCGGCTCTTTCTGCATCGCCGGCGCCGGCGTCATGCGCGCCACCAAGGTCGGCGCCGACAGCCATATCAACCGCCTGTCGGTCATCGCCAAGCAATACAAGCTGGTCAAGACGCCGACGCAAATCAAGATCGATATCACCGTCGAAGTCGCGGTCGTGATCATGGCGATCTTCGTGCCGTTGATCTTCATAACCGGCTTCAGCGGCGGGGAGGAATTCCTCCAGATCGTGCGCAACGCCGTCGTCTTCACCACCAGCCTGGTGCCGCAAGGCTTGGTGCTGGTGGCGATACTGTCGCTGACCATTGGCGCCGTCAAGATCAGCCGCCAGCAGACCTTGATCCAGCGCGTCAACGCTGTCGAGTCGCTGGCGAACGCCACCGTGCTTTGCTTCGACAAGACGGGCACTTTGACCCAGAACAAGCTGGCTGTGCGCGAAGTCATCCCGGTCGATGCGATGAATCCCGCCGACATCCAGCGCCAACTGCGCAGTTTCTTAAAGAATCTGGCCCATCTGAACAACACCGCCCAAGCCATTGACCGCTACATTGATGAAGTCCTGGGCGCTGGCGAGTTTCCGCCGAAGCTGAACGAGATTCCTTTCTCCTCCGGGCGCAAATGGGCGGCGGTCTGCCTGCCGGATAAGACGCTTTTGATGGGCGCGCCGGAACGCCTGCTGCCGAGCGACAGCGCGGATTTCCAGCGGGCGGAAGCGCTCTCGGCCGATGGGATGCGCGTGCTGGCTTTTGGCGAGATGAGGGGCGAGCCCGACCTGCAAGCCGGCGTCGCCGCCTACGATGTGAAGCCGCTGGCGCTGATCGTCATGAGCGATCAGATCCGCGATGATATCCAGGACACGCTGGCCGCCTTCCGCGAAGAGGGGCTGACGCTGAAGGTGATTTCGGGCGACAACATCGAGACGGTGCGCGCCATCGCCGCCGCCGCGGGCATGGATATCGGCAGCCGCGCCTATGCCGGCGCCGAGCTGGACGCGATGGGGGAGGGCGAGTTCGACAGCGCCGTCAGCGAGAGCCATGTCTTCGCCCGCATCGAGCCCGATACCAAACAGCGGATCGTCGAAGCGCTGCGCCGCAACGGCGAGTACGTCTCGATGGTCGGCGATGGCGTCAATGATGTGCCGGCGCTAAAAGAAGCGGACCTCGCCATCGTGATGAATGACGGCACGCAGATTAGCAAAGATGTCGCCGATATCGTATTGCTCAACAATGCGATGTCTACGCTGCCGCGCGCCTTCCGCGAGGGCAAAGAGACGACCCAGACCATCTTCGGCACGATGAAAATGTTCCTCGTGCGCAACTTTTTCATGGTGGCGCTCTTCGTCTGCATCGCCTTCCTGGCGCTGCCCTTTCCCATCACCCCGGTGCAGATCAGCTGGGCGACCTTCGGCACGGTTAATCTGCCGGCCACCTTGATCGCCTTCGGCTGGCTGCGCCCGCGTTTCATGGCGCATTTCCGCCGTGATGTGCTGGACTACATCGTCACCATGGGCTGCATCGGCGCGGCTTTGATGACGCTGCTCTATCTCATCGTTTGGTTCGGCGGCGGCGGCGATCTGCGCATGACGCGCTCGGCGATGACGATCATGGTCGCGCTTTATGGCATGCTGATCACCTGGCATATCCAGGGCATCGACTTGTACAACCCCGATTCCTTCCTGCAGCATTGGCGCCTATTGCTGATGAGCAGCGCGCTGACGGCGTTGACCATCATCGCGATGTATGTCTTCCCCGACCTGTTCGAGTTCAATCCGCCGCGCTGGGATGGGTCGGAGGGCTCGCTGATGATCGCCGCGATCGCCGCTCTTTTCTTGCTGACGATGGCGCTGCTGTCGCATGGGATGCGGCATCGCTATTTGCTGAATCGCTTTTGGGATCTGCTGGCGCCGGATCGGGAGTGAGGGGAAAGCCTACCCCTCCCCCGGCCCCTCCCCGAAGCATCAGGGAGGGGAGTCTTCCCAGCGAGGTGGTATTCTGCACTACTAACTCGGTAATGCTGAGAGTCGAATTCAATCGTTAGCGTTGCGTTCGCGAAACGGCGGTCAGCAGGTCGTTGGAGCTTTATGTGCATTTGTGCGTGCATCAGAAATATTTTTTCGCACGTATAGACGGATTTTACTTTCAAGACGGGCGGAGGTCAGCGAGATTGGAGTATGGATAGAGGCTGTCATGCCGTGAGTGTAGCAGGTGGCGGGGGCGGGGTGGCGACTGTTTGGTCGCGCATAGGACTGAAAGTAGAAGGTTGCGCACATAGAATAAGTGTGCTACAATCTGTATCGACAATGATCAATTCACACGGAATTATGCGCAAATGTCAGACTATCATGACGACTTCTTTGACGAGCAGAAACCATGGTCTAGATTGAAGAACCGGATTTTAGGTTCGTATATGCCGCCGTATCTTGCGAAAGTTGCAAAATTGGGCAAGAGGATATTAATCGTTGATGCATTTGCGGGTCCCGGCCGGTTCAAAGATGGAACTGCAGGATCCCCTCTGATAATTGCTAAGGCGGCGGAAAGGTTTGCTCCAGGAAAGTACGACGCCTACTTCTTCAACAATAGAGAGTCGCACCATAAGTTGCTAGCAAGTATTCTAGAACGGCAGGGTATTTCCGCCGCAAAGCCAGTCTTTGGCGATGCAATTGAGCAACTTACACACTTGATAGAGCGTTTAAGAGACGAGACTTTGTTTCTCTATTTTGACCCCTACGGTCTAAACTGCGAGTTTGATTTGCTGCGCCCGTTGCTTGAAAGGCACAAGAGCTTTAGTACCGAGATTCTAATAAATCTCCACATGCCCATTAGCCATCGCTTGGGAAGCAGACATAGAGTTCAACGTGACGGAATCGAAGACTCACAGATCAAAAGCTATCATGAGAAGCTTACACGCGTGTACGGTGGCGATTTCTGGCGGGACATACTAGTAGAGGGGCAATATGCAAACGCAAAGGAACGTGAAGAAGTGCTGATTGACAATTATCGCGGGTTGCTTGCTAGTACCGGGTACTTATCGTTTACCGGAGCGTGTCCCATCCGTGAAAAGACTGACAGTGCAACCAAATACTTCATGGTCTTTGCCTCGCCCCATCCGGACGCGCTTCTGCTCTTAAACGATGAGATGTGCAAATCTTTCAACGCACACATGCATAACCAAGAGGTCAAGGACACGCTGTTTGCCGATTCTTCCTGGACCGAGTGGCGTAATCCTGGCAGAATTCGGGACATCGCCCTCCAATCCGTGCATGATTTTCCAAGAGAAACGCGACTAGAGCTTTGGCGACGGATCGTGGGGGCTCACTTTATGCGCTTTACAAAGTCAGAATTTGGGAAGGCTATAAAGCACTTGTGCGATACGGGCAAGATTGAATGCATTACACCGGTCATAAGGGGCGGTACGAGACCGACGAAGCGACTTAACGACAACTGCGCATTTATGCCTTCGGCCACTTCAATTATGTTCTAGCTGGCGACTGCATCCGGGAAGCGTTTTCGCCAATCGTCCCATACAAGATTCCCCTTTAGATTCCCCTTGAAGAAGATTGGCACTTGCTCCTTGTCTAACAACTGAATCAACCGCCCCGTCCAAGTTTCCGCCGGCTGAAACACGCGACTCCCATTCGACGCCGCACCGATGATCGCCCACTCGAATGGCAGCTTCTCTTCCGTCTCCAGCCACTGTTCAAACACAGGCGCCACATCAAACCAGAGCGGCTCGATGCTCATGAAGCGCACATCGGCGTCAATCTCTTTCATGTGACGCAGGTAGGCTCTTAGGGCGCGCGAGCCACCCGTCTCGCTCATGAGGTGGCCCGCCGGCAGACTCACGCCCACCCAGACGTTGTCGGGAAAGCGACCGAACTTCGGCAGCCGGATCGGAAACTTACTCAGCGTCTGAAAGATGTGCCAGTTCGCATCATGCATCACATCCAGCACTTCAAGTATCTGCTCTTCCGGTACCCAGTGACCGAAGAGATCAGCCATGCTGCCGACGAAAATGCCAGCAGGCTTCTTCAGCTTGCGCGGCGCGTCCAGGCTGTGCGGCCGCCAATAGTGATGCTCGAATCCATGCCGGTAGCCGCTGGTGAAGCGCTCCGCAATCGTCTTGGCGTAGCATTCGGTGATTGATCCGTCCGGCATGCGCCAGGTGCAGCCGTGGAAACAGCCGCCAGTTGGATTCCAGGTGTAGCCGGGCCGCACCGTGCCATCCGGTTCTCGGATGCGCGTCCACTCGATGCCTTTTGGCGGTTTCTGTCGGTTCATTTGATTCCTTCCATAGCATTCGTATAGACGCAGTATAGAACAACCGTGCTATGAAGGCAACCGGTTTGCAGCAATTCTCAGAATTGTCACATGAAAGGGGAAAATCCGCTGACGCTCTTAGCGCAATCGCCGCAGCCTGCAGCGGACCACCGACGAGCAAGCACATTCGGCCGTGAATTGGGACGCGGTAAAAACAAAGCGGGCGAGTCAAGAGACCCGCCCGCCTTTCGACTTGTCAGTCGCCGACGGCTTAGATGTTGCCGTCCGTCTTGTTGATGCTAATGCTCCAGCTTTGACCCTGGACATCACTCGCCGACAGCTCGGGGAAGACGACGAACTGGGCATCGCACGTGTAGCGGACCGCGAACTCGTGCGAATAAGCGCCCAGCCGCAGACCGGCGCCCGACTCGCCTCGCCAGTGCAAGTTAGACGGGAAGGTCAGACAGGTGCCTGAGGTATGCGCTTGGCCCGGGCTGGATACTTGGACCAGGAAGGTATCGGCGCTGCGCCCCAGGTTGGGATTGAAGCGCCACTTGCCGCGGGTGAGCGTGAAGGCGCGGGTCGCCGCCCGTCCTGATCCGGTAAAACTGTAGTAGTTGGCTGAAGAGACGCTGCTCGGCGGCGCTGGCCCAACGCCGCCGCCGCATTGACCGGCTCGGTAATCGTTATAACCCTGGATCCAATCGGCGTCGGTATGGCAGGCGCGGCCGATCTGGCAGCAGTTGTCGACATCCGCTGCCGGCGCCGGGGCTGGCGCTGTCGTTTCGGCCGGCGTCGAGGCAGACGGCGCCGATACCGGGCACAGCCCCGCCTGGAAATCGTTCCAGCCTTGGATCCATTCGGCATCCGCGCTGCAGCTGCGGTTGACCTGGCAACAGTTATCTACATCCGCCGCCGGGGCCGGGGCTGGCGCTGGCGCTGAAGTTCCAGCCGGCGCTGATACCGGGCAGAGCCCCGCTTGATAGTCGTTCCAGCCTTGGATCCATTCGGCGTCCGCGCTGCAGCTGCGGTTAACCTGGCAGCAGTTATCGACACCCGCTGTTGTGGGGGCAGGTTGCGGCGCCCCAGTTGGCGCTGGCGCGGTTGCCGGGCAAAGGCCGGCTTGGTAGTCAAACCATCCTTGGGTCCATTCGCCGTCCGTTGCGCAACTGCGGTTGACCTGGCAACAGTTGTCGACAGCCGATTGCGCGAAACTGGGCAGCGCAAACAGCACCAAGAGACAAAATGCAATCGTGGCTTTCATCGCTTTTTCCTTTGCTGATTCTAACGGCATGTAAACGTTAACCTGTTTCAAAGTATTGTGCAACTGTTCGGTACTCACATGGCCCGCATTCCAAGCTATCACGGGATGATTTTCGCGATTTCGTATGGGTCTCGGTGGTTTGGGCTTTAAGGACAGGCTCGGCATGGCTGACATGCGTGACCTTTGCGGTCCAGTTGGAGGCGGGGCAGCGCGGTTCAGAGTGACTAGCTGGGATGGCGCACCCGCCACCAGCGCGCCAGGCACAGCATCGAGAAAGCGGAAAACACGAAGAGCAGCGGATTGGCAAAACTAACATGCTGAACGGGCGAGTCGCCGACCCACCCGCGCATCGACTTATCAACCGCTACTGATTTTAGAAGTTGCCGTCGACCTTGTTGAGGAAAACCTTCCATTCCGCGTTCCGCTCCGCGCCTTCTGAATGATAGACCGATAGTCTTGCATCGCATTGTGCGCGGGCCACGAATTCGACGCGATAAGATTGAGTATTGGCCACAGCAAACCATTGATACGATTGGCCGTACCAATGCCAGTCATTAGGCAAAGCCAGGCACTTCCCGCCGTAATGAGGATTGCCGACGCTGTCCGTTTGGAAAAAGAGAATCCAGGCATTGTGCTGCAGACTGGTGGCGATACTCCACTTGCCGGCGCTAAGCGTGAAGACGCCGGTATGAGCTTGGCCGATGCCGTAGAAGGTGTAGGCGTCTCGCGCCAGCAGGCTTTCACCGCCAGTCTTCAGTGGGCCGCACAAGTCATTAACCCAGTCATAATAGCCACGATCCCACTCTTGATCTGTGCTGCAAGCGCGACCCAGGAAACAGCAGTTATTGTAGTTGGTCTCCGCGTCAAGGACATAAAGATGCTTGCCGGGTACCGCGCTTTCGCCGCAAAGACCTAACGCGTGGTCATACCAACCCTGGTCCCATTCCGCGTCCGTCGCGCAAGAGCGATCGATTTGGCAGCAATTGTCGGCCCCTAGGTCAGACTGTGCGAACATGGGGAAAGCCGCGAGCAAGGCTGCAATCAGAACAAGTATGTTTTTCATTGATGCTGTCTCCATTGAACCTGAGAAAGTCGCAAACCATATCACAGGTTAGAGTCGTTAGCAATTTATAACTTTTATACTGATATATTTGAAAATGATTAGAATTCCCCGACAGTCAGCCAGTGCCGGATGAGCGAACTGACGGAGGTTTAGTGTCTTCGAGGCCAGGACGGAAGCTTGGTCTTGATTTCGACTCGGAATTAGTGCGATGTGTCTCAGGTAGGCTGGCTCGCTCGACGCCCGCGCCACCGCTGCGCCAGCCACAGTATCGCGTAAGCCGAAAACACGAAGAGCAGCGGATCAGTGGGCGAGCGGTAACGCGTCGAGGGATGGAAGAGCAGGAAGATCAGCGTCTGGCTGATTTGCGCGCAGTAGAGCAGGCTGAGCGCGCGCCACTCGCGCCGGCTCAACCAGGCGCCGGCAATCGCCAGCAGCCACAGTCCGCCGAAGCTGAGGAGATGCAGCCTGCGCCCGATGACATTGAAGAGCCCCTCTTCCTGGTAGGCGGCGTTGGCGGCGGTCACACCCACGTGCGAGCCTTCGCCGCTGACGATCACGATCGCGCCCGTTTCGTCCACGGTAAGCCTCTCGCCCTGGCGCAGATTGTTCAGCGGCGTCACTTGCGGATTCCAATAGACCAGCAGCTTGACAAGCATCAGGTCGAGCGCGTCGGCTGGATTCTCGCGCAGGTAGCGCCAGCCGGCCTCGGTAAAGAAGGCGTTGCGGCGCAAAGGCTCTACTGGCGGCGGGGCGTCGATTGGCGGCGTCATCCACTGTACATCATAACCAGCGCGGAAGACGGCGGCCGCGTATGGGTTGTTGCCTTGATAGATATTCTCGCCGCTGTTGAGCGCGATCGGCACGAAGCCGCCATAAATGTTGCCGGCGCGCATGATCCAGGGCAGGGGTATCAATACGCTCACGATCGCCACCGGCAGCAAGCGCAGAAGCGTTTGACGCGGGCTGAGTTTCAGAAGGAACCATAGCGCCGCCAAAAGCGCCAGCGGTGGCAGCAGCGCCCGCGCCAATACCGAGACGCCAAGCGTCAAGCCGGCGCCGATGGCGATTGCCAGCGTCGCCCGGTCGAATCGATCTCGTTGGCGCAGGCGGATCAGCAGCCAAACGAAGAGATGCAGCAGCAAGATCCACAGCGCCGTATCATTCAGCGTCAGATTCTGGAAGATCAGGTAGGGATAGAGCGCGAAGCAGAGGCCAGCGAACGCGCCGATCCAGTCGCCATTTTGCCCAGGACGCGGGAAAAACCGCCGGCAGATCGCATAAAGCAGGGCGATCGAAAGGGCGTCGAAGAGGATATGCAGCGCGCCGACCGCCAAATAATGGCGCCCAAAAGCGCCGTAAACCAGCGCCAGTACATAACTGTAGAGCGGGGGCAGGCCGGCATCGGGCTGGCCCGCGTCGCGTCCGTAGACGCCCGTCTCCAACAGATTCAGCGCGTATTCATCATAGGCGACCGAGCCGTGGATCACGCCGCCTGGCTCGCTATAGGCGAAATGCTCGCGAAACAGCAGCAGCACAGCCACGCGCGCGGCGATCGCGATGAGCAGCACAAAAGTGAGCTTGTTTCCATTTAATCGGCGCAACATAAAGTCTGCCATTTCATAGCCATCTGGCAATGTCAATTGGAACAGTCAGCGCAGACGCGATCCAAAGCCTGCACCGCATCGTTGGCAGATCTTCCAAATTCTCATCAATTATACTGTCGCGCCGCGGTAAGCCCCTCTCCATTGCTATTGGGAAGGGGCTTTGGGGGGGAGGGGTTACGCCGGCTGCTGGTAACGCTCGCCGATCGACTCGATTTCGTCCATCAATTGGTTGAACTGGTCCAAATTCAACTGCTGCTTGGCATCGGACATGGCGACATCCGGGTTGGGGTGGACCTCGACCATCAGACCGTCGGCGCCACTGACCCGGGCCACGCGCGCCAACGGATTGGCGATATCCCGCCGCCCAGCCGAATGCGAAATATCGACGATGACCGGCAAGTGCGTCTCCTGCTTGAGCAGGGGCACGGCGCTGATATCGAGGGTGTTGCGCGTCCACTCGCTGAAAGTGCGGATGCCGCGCTCCATTAGAATGACCTGCTCGTTGCCGCCGGCCATGATGTATTCGGCGGCGTAGATGTATTCCTTCAGGGTGGCGCCGAAGCTGCGCTTGAGCAGGACCGGTTTCGCTTGCGCCCCCAGCGCCCGCAGCAGGAAGCTGTTCTGCATATTGCGCGCGCCCACCCAAAACGCGTCCACATATTCATCCATCATCGGTATCAGCGACAAATCCAGCACTTCACTGATGACCATCAAGCCATACTTGTCGGCGACCTGGCGGGCGATTTGCAAACCCTCTTCGCCCATGCCTTGAAAGTCGTAGGGCGAGGTGCGCGGTTTGTAACCCATGCCGCGGATCATCTTCACGCCGCGCTCGGCCAAGACAGCGCCCACCGCGTCCATCTGCTCGTAGCTCTCCACGGCGCAGGGACCGGCGATCAACTCAAAGGTATCGTTGCCCAGCTGCAGTCCGTTGGCGAATTCGATGATCGTGTGCTGGTCGGGGTTCTTCCGCTGGACGAGAATCTTATCTTGCGCGTCCTGCTCCTCCAAATGAAGCGTGGCGCGGAAGATTTCGTTGAAGAGTTTGGAGATGGTTTCGTTGCTGAATGGTCCTTCATTGGCGAGCTGCAGCGCGGTCAGCATTTCGGCTTCGCGCTGCGGGTCATAAAATCGCGTGCCCAGCTCCTGTTGCACCTTGCCGATTTCAAGCGCGATCTCGGCGCGCTGGTTCAGCAATTCCAGGATCTGCAGATTGATCGGGTCAATCCGCTCCCGCAGTTCTTGAAGGCGATTTGACTGTGACACGGCTCTTTTACTCCCGCTTCGCAAAGAATTTTGGTGCACCGTATTATACACATGTCCGTCAAAAAAGCATGGTCAGATTTTAACGTGGCATACTTATAGGGTTGGAAGGCGCTAGAGGCGTGGAAAGTGACCAAGACAATCAAGGGCTTGGATCTGGCTCGCGAATTCTATTGGAAGGCGGTGCAGCCCGTCGTCGCGCGGCATTTTCCAAGCTTGCGCCACAGTGCTGCTCTGCTTGGCAGCGGCTCAGAGGTCTTGGGCTACGATGACGCCGTTTCCCGGGATCATCATTGGGGTCCGCGCGTCATGCTATTCATCGCGCCCGAGGATCACAGCGCCTGCGCGCGCTGGCTTCATGAAGCGCTTGCGACCGGCTTGCCCTATCAATTCATGGGCTACCCGACCAATTTCAGCGCGCCGAAAGCGGGCGAGGGCGACCAGGGTACGCAGATTTTGCAAGAAATCGGCGCGGGCAAGATTATTCATCGCGTCGAGATTCTGACGCTAGACGGCTTTTTGCGGGACTATCTCGGCGTAAGCGTTGATGAGAAGCTATCGGCAGTGGACTGGCTGTGCATACCGCAGCAGAAGCTGCTGAGCTTCACTGCTGGCGAAGTCTTCCATGACGAGCTTGGGTTACAGCGCCTCCGCGACCGATATCGTTATTTCCCGCGCGATGTCTGGCTATATTTGCTGGCTTGCGGCTGGAGCCGCATCGGGCAGGATGAGCACCTGGCGCCGCGGGCGGGCGCAACCGGCGACGAATTGGGCTCGGCTCTGATTGCCGCGCGAATCGTGCGGTCCATTGTCTTCCTCTGTTTTCTGTACGAGAAATGCTACGCGCCTTATCCGAAGTGGCTGGGCCGGGCATTTGCCGCGCTAACTCGCGCCGATGAGATTGCGCCAATCTTGCGCGCGGTGCAGATGGGCGTGACCTGGCGCCAACGCGAGCGACAACTTTGCGGAGCCTACGAAGCGCTCAATTCTTTGCATAACGCGAGCAAGCTCACCGAGCCCGTACAGCCGGCAGTGCAGGTTTTTCATGAGCGGGGCTTCCTGGTCAGCAATGCCTGGCGTTATAGCGAAAGGCTGCTGGCAGTAATCGAAGATCCTGAGGTGAAAGCGATCAGCGAAGGCAGATTAATCGGCAGCGTCGATCTGTTCAGCGACAGCACCGATCTGCGGGAGGCGGCGAACTTGCGCGGCCGGCTTGCTGGTCTCTACGGCGAATAAATTTGGCAAGAGAGGCAAAAGTGTTATCTCCCTGTAATCTGACGGAAATAGAAATGACCAAATTCCTCATATATAATAGTGGCATCAGAGACTGACGGAGACCCTCTTAAATCATGGATAATCTACGCAAACCTTCACTGTGGCTCGGCGCATTGGTTGGCGCTTTGCTGACCATGACGTTGATGTCGCTGCTGTTCCTGGCCGATCAAGTCGCCGGCCTGCCTTTTATTCCCTTTGATGTCTTCGACTATGTATCGCGGATCCTGCCCGGCGCCTTGTTGACCTTCGGCATTGATATGATGGTCGAGATGATCATCGCCTTCAACATGGGCGAGACCTCTGTCGCGGCAAAGACCGCGGAGCAGCTGATGGGCTTGGGCGCTTTCCTCGCTCTGGGCACGGCCGCCATCACAGTCGTCTACGGGCTGCTGAATCGCAGCAAGACGCAGGCGCGCAATTTGGTCCCCGGGCTGGCCTTGGGCTTGGCTTTCGGCGCGGTCATGATGCTGATTTCTTCTCAGGTGAATCTGACGGCGACCGCCCCGCTGCCGGCGCAGATCATCTGGGTGGTGTTGACCTTCGCGCTATGGGGGATGGCCGCCAACTGGATTTACAACGATCTGGCGCATAGCGACGGCAAGACGAAGACGGACGAAGAAACGGGCGAGACTGTCACGGTCGAGCCACTCAATCGGCGTCAGTTCATGGTGCGCGTCGGCGGCGCCAGCGCAGTGCTGACGGTGATCGGCGCCGGTTTGGGCACGTTTATTGGCAGGCGCCCGGGCGAGGGGGCGGTCGTCTCGGAGATTCCAGCCGACGCCGCCACTGATGGCGCGGGCAACGTCTTGCCCAACGCGGCCGACACGCTGGAAGCGGCGCCCGGCACGCGCCCCGAATACACGCCGCTGGATGATCACTATCGCATTGACATCAGTTCGCGCCCGCCGGTCATCGATTCCAACGATTGGCGGCTTGAGGTCACCGGCTTGGTCGATAATCCGGTCAGCCTGTCGCTGCAGGATCTCTACGACAAATTCGACCGCATTGACCGCTTCATCACGCTGTCCTGCATCAGCAATCGCATCGGCGGCACGCTCATCAGCACGACGAAATGGTCGGGCTTCCGCATGAGCGACTTCCTCGATTATGTGAAGCCGCAGGCCGACGCGGTGGCGATGAAGATCACCGGCGCCGACAACTTTGACGAATACGTGATGCTCGATGTGGTCGAAGCGGAAGAGCGCGTCATGTTCGCTTACGAGTGGGACGATCAGCCGCTGAAGCAGAAGCACGGCTTCCCCTTGCGCATCTATATCCCCGATCGCTATGGCATGAAACAGCCCAAGTGGATCAAGAGCATCGAATTCGTTGACGCCTGGGCGGAGGGCTACTGGGTGCGCCGCGGCTGGAGCAAGGAAGCCATCGTGAATACGACCTCGGTCGTCGATGCGGTGTCCACCGATGCGATCCTCAAGGACGACGGCGGTTATGTCGTACCGGTCGGCGGCATCGCCTACGCCGGCGCCAAGATGATCTCCAAAGTCGAGGTCAGCGTCAACGGAGGCGACTGGGAAGAGGCGCAGCTGCGTCAGCCGCTCTCCGAGTTGACCTGGGTCATCTGGCGCTATGACTGGCGCTTTCAGGAGGGCGAATACCGCTTTGAGGTGCGGACGTACGATGCCGAAGGCGTTCTGCAGAGCCTGGACAGCCGCGGCACCCGCCCCGATGGCGCGACCGGCGTCCACGGCAAGAAGGCGAATATGCCGACGCTTGCCGACCTGGAGAACCCGCCCGAGCCGGAGGCTGAAGCGGAATCGTAGTACGGCCTGGCGAAGAGCGAGCCGCTTGTCTTGACGTATCAAGTGGGCTAGTATTGACGATGTATCGAGTACAACGCAGGAAACACGGACGAGCATGGACTGGTTGCAGGTTGGAGCGTTCATTGTAGCGGTTCTCGGCCTCGGTTTGGCTGGTTTGGTGTATGTCACACGCCTGTTAAACCGAATGGCCGACAATATTGACACGCGCCTGAGGCGTCTTGAAGAACGCATGGGCGCCGTCGAGCAGTGGCAAGCCCGTGTAGACGAGCGCTTTCTGCGCATAGACGAGCGTTTTCAGAGCATAGATGTGCGATTTCAGCGCATAGATGAGCGATTTCAGCGCATAGATGAGCGATTTGACCGCTTGGATGCTCGTCTCGACAATTCGGACGAACGCTTGGATGAGGGCTTACAGGCTGTGAGAGGCGACTTGCAGAGCCTGGGTATCGAACAGGCGCGGATGCTCGGCTTCCTTGAAGGCAGAGGCGTCATGGGCAAGGCGCCGCCAGAGCCGGAACGCGCGAGCTAGCGGATTCGCGATTGCAAACTCAGGTATGATCGCAACAACAGAAGGGTGATCTCAGGGTCGCCCTTATTGTTTGTACGCGCAGCTAGATCTCAATTCAAATGCAAACTGACAAGCAATTGCGCAACCGATTTCCTGATGGTATCGTCTTGACCTTGATTGCCGCGTTTGAGGCTTTGCCATGCGCTTGCGCCGCGCCACACTTCTTTTTCTCGTACTGTGCCTCGTCTCACCCGCGTCATTCGCCCTGCGCATTCACTGGCCGGTGACGGTTGAGAAGTTTCCGTTAAATCCGCGTGCCAGCTGCAGCGGCGCTTTCATCGCCCACGAACTCGACCACACAACGACCCCGACCAAGCTGCCCATCGGCTTTTACGACAGCAATGGCGCCGGGCTCGCCATCAACGATCTCGATGACGACGGACTGCTGGACCTCGTACTGGCCAATTTAGCCGGAGACAACGCAATCCTTTGGAATCGCGGCGGGCTGCGCTTTGAGCGTCAGGCGCTGCCGACAGCGACGCCCGCTCGCGGGGCCGCCATCATCGATGTCGACGGCGACGGTTGGCTCGATATCGTTTTCACCCAGCAGGCGACCGCGCCGCTGTCCTGGCGTAATCAGGGCGGCGGGGAATTCGAGCGCGAAGTGCTGCGCGGCGTCATCTACAGCGGCTACGCGATGAACTGGCTGGACGCCGATCGCGATGGCGACCTGGACTTGCTCACCGGCTCCTACGATGTCGAAGACGAGAAGATCCTGGGGCAGACGGCGCCCAAAGCCGGCGTCATCTATTACGAAAACCTGGGTGGCCGCTTTCGGGCGACGCGCATCGCCGATCGCTCCAATACGCTGGCGATCTGGACCGGCATCAACCGCGCCGGTGAACACGAGATCATCATCGGCAACGACTTTGCGGTAGAGGACAAATACTTCACGTTCCGCAGCGGCGCTTGGCATGAGACGGAGCCGCTCGCCGTCATGCCGCACAGCACGATGAGCTACGACGCGGCCGACCTCGATAACGATGGCGCGCCGGAGCTCTTTGCCGCGGACATGAAGCCTTACGCCAATGACGCGGCGATGATGGCGCAATGGCAGCCAGTGATTGACATGATGATGGCCATGCCCCATGTCGAGGGTGATCCGCAGATCATGGAAAACGTGCTTTACGAATTTGACGAAGCGGGGCAGCCGCGCAATATCGCGCCGGCCGCTCAGCTCGATGGAACCGGCTGGACCTGGTCGGCGAAATTCGGCGATCTGAACAACGACGGCTTTCAAGATCTCTACGTCGTCAACGGCATGATTTCGCTGGAGTTGTTTTCGCATCTGCCGAATAACGAGCTCGTCGAAGAGAATCAAGCCTACCGCAATCTCTCCGGCGCCGGCTTCGAGCCGAAGCCAAGCTGGGCGCTCAACGATAAAGCCAGCGGCCGTGGCATGACGATGGCCGACCTCGACAACGATGGCGACCTGGATGTCGTGGTCAACAACCTGGGCAGCCCTGCGAAGCTCTTTGAGAACCAGCTTTGCGGCGGCGACAGCATCATGGTGGACCTGCGCCAGCGGGGCGTCGGCAACGGGCAAGGCATCGGCTCGCGGTTGACCCTCTACACCGACGCCGGCGTCTACCATCGTGAAATCACAGCGGCAAGCGGCTATCTTTCCGGCGATAGCAGCCGGGCGCACATCGGCTTCCCGTCCGGCGCCGCGCTTGAGCGTCTGACGATCCACTGGAACGATGACGAATACAGCGAAGTCGAAGACCTCAGCCCTAACACGCTGATTCAGGTGACGCGCGAGCGGTAGATTGTGGCAGCCTGTGCCGCCAGCCGTGTATTTCTCGGTTGTCCTTTGGCTTCATCGCGCCTTTCGTCATGCCTGGGGCTTAGCGCTTGTTTTGCGTTGCAACGCTTAATGTGACAGAATCACGGATTGTAAGCAAAATGGCGACGGGAGTTTGACATGTTTTCAGCGCTACTATCGAGACGCGCGGCGGTTTGGGCGCCTCGCCTGGCATTGCTGCTCTGCCTGGTCCTGTTAGCGATGCCGCTATCGGCGCAGGACAGCCTCGCCGACTCGGCGGCAGCGCTTGCCGACTCAATGGCGCAATACAGCGTCAGCGAAAGCGACATCAATTTCAGCAATCAAGGCCAGACGATAGTCGGCACATTGGCCATGCCCGAGGGCGATGGACCCTTCCCGGCCGCGCTCCTTTTACATGGCTTTACCGGCACGCGCCACGAACTGCCGGTTGTCCAGACGGAAGACACCATGTTCAGCCGCGCCGCGCGCTGGCTGGGTGAACGCGGCGTCGCCAGCTTGCGGATTGATTTCCGCGGTTCCGGCGAGAGCGAAGGCGCCTGGGAAGACACCACCTTCAGCGGCCAAATCGCTGACGCGATCGCGGCGCTGGATTATCTGGAGACCCTGGAAGGCGTCGACGGCGCCAATCTCAGCATCATCGGCTTGAGCCAGGGCGGCCTGGTGGGCGCCGCAGCCGCGGGGCGCGACGAGCGCGTCAGCAACCTGGTGCTGTGGTCGGCGGTATCGAACCCGGTTATGAGCTACGGCATCTTGCTGGGTTATGACACCCTGCTGGCTGGCGTTGCCGCCGGCGACGATCCCTTGACCATAGTGCTGCCTTGGGGCGCGGAGACGGCGCTGAAGGGACCGTTCTTCGAGGATATATTCCTGGTGGATCCGGTAGCGGAAGTCGCCAATTTCAGTGGACCGCTCCTGGCGATCACTGGCTCGCGCGATACGACGGTGACGCCGCAGCCCCATGCGGGCCAGGTCTTCCTCGATTACCATAATGGCGCGGAGGCTCTGGTCGTGCTGGATGGCGACCATATTTTTGATGTGCTGGCTGGGGTCACCGAGGTCATCGACGAGGCGCTGGCGTACAGCCTCGCTTGGCTGCAAGGAAATTAAGCGGGCGCGCGAGACAAGGGGTCGTTGGCTGCTGGTCAGCGGCCCGCTCGACAGCCAGAGCGCCGCGGCCATGGAGCGCGCGTGTCGGTTTCTTGTGGCGCTGACCGGGAGAAGTGGCGTGACGCGAATCCTTTTGACAAATCGCTTCGACCCGTGTTAAAGTATGCCATCAGTCAAGTAATCGGTTTCCTGGCATAGTAGCCGGCCTGAGATTTACGACGACTCGATGGCTGACATTGGTATGAATCTTAACGTGTGCAACGCGTCCCGCAGAATGCCAGATGCGCATCTGGAGGATGATTGTGTCTGCTAACCTGGCCCACGCCGGCGGCCAGCGGCCGCAGCGCAGCGCCCTGGAAGATTTCAAGCGCGCCTTCACCGGCTTGCGCCGCGGTGAGACCATCGCCGGCTACCTCTTCCTCGCGCCGAACTTCATCGGTTTCATCATCTTCATGCTCTTCCCGATATGTTTCGCGTTCTACATCATGCTCACCGACTGGAGCCTGGCCAAGGCGCCCGAGTTCATCGGCTTCAAAAACTTCGAAACGCTCGTCAACGACCGGCTCTTCTGGAAGTCGCTGGGCAATAGCTTCTATTACACCTTTGTCGCTGTGCCCACCGGCATCTTCATCGCCTTCTGGCTGGCGTTGGCGCTCAACCGCAAGATGCGTGGCATCATCTTTTTTCGCACTGTTTACTTCCTGCCGCAGATCACCTTGACCGTGGCGGCGGCGACGATATGGCGCTGGATCTACCAGCCCGAAATCGGCATGATCAACCATATTCTGGAAATCATTGGCATTGACGGACCCAAGTGGATTCACGATACCAAGTGGGCGATGCCGAGCGTCATCATCATGAGCAATTGGCAGGGCATCGGCTTCGCCATGCTGATTCTGTTGGCCGGCTTGCAGGGCATTCCGGAAGAGTATTACGAAGCGGCTTCCATTGACGGCGCCAGCGGCTGGCAGCGCATGCGCTTCGTCACCTTGCCCATGTTGACGCCGGCGCTGTTCTTCGTCATTGTGACATCGCTGATCGGGGCGTTTCAATCCTTCGACCAATTCTATGTCTTAACGCAAGGCGGACCCGCACATGCGACCACGCCGCTCACTCTGTACATCTTCCAGAATGCCTTCAGCTTCTTCAAGATGGGCTATGGGGCGGCGCTGGCGGCTGTTTTGTTTGTGATCATCCTCATCATCACCCTCATCCAGTGGCAGTTGGCGCAGCGCTGGGTTTTCGGCTTCGACCATGACGAGTAAGAGAGCGACTTTCGGATAATCGCGATGGCGACCGTACAAAAAAGGAAAGACAGCCTCTTCGGTCAAAAGCAGAGCAAGCTACTGATGGATCTGTTGGTCTATGTGGTGCTGTCGGTTGTCGGCATCATTTTCATCATGCCCTTCGCCTGGATGGTCGCCAACTCCTTCAAAGACATCCGCGGCATCTATCAGTATCCGCCGACATTCATACCCGAGGTCTGGCGCTTCGATAACTACACCGAAGCCTGGACGCTCACGCATTTCGATCTGGGATTTCTCAATAGCGCGATTGTCGCCGCGGCGGTGGTTCTTGGGCAATTGTTCACCGCCAGCCTTGCCGGTTACGCTTTCGCGCGGCTGCGATTTCCTGGGCGCGACAAGATCTTCCTTCTCTATATCTCGCTGATGATGGTGCCCTTCACCGTCTTGCTGATTCCGCTTTATGTGCAGATGCGCGCATTCGGCTGGATAAGCACATTGCAAGCGGTGATTGTGCCCTTTCTCTTTACGCCTTGGGGCACATTCATGATGCGGCAGTTCATGGTGACGATCCCGCGCGAACTGGAGGACGCCGCCCGCATTGACGGCTGCGGCTTCTTCCGCACCTATTGGCTGATCATATTGCCATTGACCAAGCCGGCGCTGGCCACCCTCGCTATTTTCACCTTCGTCAATACCTGGAACAGCTTCCAGTGGCCGCTGATCGTGCTGGGCAAGCCCAAGGTCAAGACCTTGCCGCTGCTGCTGGCTTCCTTCCAGAACCAGTCTGGCATGCGCACGCCCTGGCACCTGATCATGGCGGCGGCCACTTTCGTCGTCATTCCCGTTTTGGTCGCATTCATCGTCGGACAGAAATATTATGTCCGAGGCATTGTCACCAGCGGTATCAAAGGAGGTGGCTAACGACCGACCCTTCGCTGCGCACGGAATCATTTATCAAAGGTGAAAGGAAAATCAGATGATTCGCAAAATCGCATTGCTAGTGACCGTTCTGGCGCTGCTGAGCTTCGGCTTTGTCTCGTCGGCGCAGGACATGACGGACTGGACCTGCGGCATGGTCGACGGCGACACATCGGCAGCCATCACCATTACCGGCTGGGAAGGTCCCGGCGAGGTGGACAAGTTCTTGCTCGCCTTCGACGAATTCTTCGGCGAATATTATCCCAATGTCGAGCAGATCCTGAACACGGGCGTGAACTGGGGCGACTATTGGACGACCCTGCCGGCGCAGCTGGCCGGCGGCGCCGAAATCGATATGGCCTGGATGCACGACACGCGCAACGACACTTTCGCCGCCAACGGCTGGGCGCTGAACCTGGACAGCTACCTGGAATCCTGCCCGATCCCTGGCTGGCCCGAGAAGTTCGTCGCTTCGCAAGTTGACGCCTTCAACTATCAGGGCAGCCAATACGCCATTCCCTATGACCTGGCGCCCGGCGGGCTTTACATCAATCTCGATCTCTTTGAAGCGGCTGGCTTGGAACCGCCTGGCGAGCATACGAGCTTTGAAGAATTTGAGGAATTGGCGATCGCCCTCACCCAAGATACCGATGGCGATGGCGAAACCGATATTTGGGGCACCAGCAATCTGGTCAGCGTCGGCCGCGGTGCTGGCGGCGCCTATTGGGTCATCAAGAGCTTCGGCGGCGAATTATTCAACGAGGAGAACACCGCGTCGGTGATGAACACGCCGGAGACGGTGGAGGCGATTCAATGGATGGCTGACCTGCTCTGGGATTCGGGCGCGCACCCCACCGCCGACTCCATCGCCGCTTCCGGTTTCACCACCGAATTCCTCTTCGCCAACGGCAATGTCGCGATGCACTACGCGCTGAATGACGCCGCTTCCCGCATGTGGGAGCTAGTGGGCGACAGCTTCAATTGGACGGTCGTGGCGACGCCGACCGGACCCGCCGGGCGTTACAACTTCATCGGCGGCTCCGCCTTTTCGATTCCGTCTTCGGCTGCGCATCCGGATCTGTCCTATGAGTTGATTCGTTTCACGCTGGCCAATCCCGATCACCTCTGCCGCACGGCCGCGATGGGCGCCGCCTTGACCAGCCAATCCGAGTTCCACAATTGCGCCGCCCCCGATGACGCGCCCTATGCCGACGCCTACCATGAGGTCTTCTCGGTCATTGGCGCGCGCGATGGCGTCCACCCGCCTTATCATTCGAAATACCTCGAATGGGAGAGTTCGGTTTGGGTCGCCAATATGGACCTGCTGTGGACGGGCGAAGAGCGTGACGCCGCCGCTGTCGTCCAGCGCGTACATGATCAGACTAACGAGCTGCTGGGTGGCTAAACCGCGCGAATCGTGAAAGAATTCTGCGTTGTTGTAAGCAAGCGGGAGACTGGTTATACTAGTCTTCCGCTTCTGCATTTGGGATGCCCAAAGCTTGCGCGAAAGTGTGATGCGTTCGCGGCACGGAGGTGGGATATCTTGTTTGCAGGAGAATGCGATCACATTTTGAAAAGGTAAGGAGCAACAAAATGAAAAGAATACTTATGATGCTTATGCTGGCCGCGCTGCTGGTTTCGGCGGCGCCCTTGGCAAGCGCGCAAACCGAGCTCAGCCTGTGGTATCACGGCGCTGGCAACCCG
>WTGC01000207.1 GCA_011523705.1 Chloroflexota bacterium
TATGTTCGAGCGGAGGCTTTCGACGATCTTGTCGGATCGCTCGGCTTGTTTTTTGCAATCGTTCAGGTATCTGTGCGCCTCGCCCACTGCGTCGAGCAAGCGGGTGTGGTGGGCTACCGCTTCCTCGTATTCTGCTATCTCGTCCTCGATTCCCATCATTCTCCTTCCGGTTCGGTGGGGCTGCATGTGTACAGGATGTCTTTTTTCAAACTCTCAAGGAGCTTGTCGTTCTCCCCTCTCCGCTCAACAAACTCTTCATGGCTCTTGTATGCCTCGTTGATCTTCTGCTTCAGGCGGTTGCTATTCTGGGCGAGCGCGTCTAGTTCGTCCAGTTTCTGTCGCAGAGTCAGCGGCCCTGCCTGCGTATTCCGTTCTCTTCGTTTCATGATTCTGTCTAGTTCGTCATTCATCGCATTCTCCTTTTTCTTCGTTTTCGTCGGACGACAGCCAAGGATACACGACCACCGGTATGAACAACCCTTCGGCTCGATTTTCCATGTCTGCCTCGAACTCGTCCATGTCGAACAACGGGACGTCGTAATCCTCCGGGGGCATCTCAATCGCGGTCCTCAGGGAGAGCCCCGGCCCGAAAACGTGACCAAACGAGGCCGGGGCTCTCCCAATCTGAAATGTCGATTTCGACATCGACTATAGGCGAATCGACATTGAGCATAAGGCCTATGTCCTCTCGATATTTCGCATGACGGGCGTCGGACTCGGCTATGATGGCGTCCCACTCCTCGTCGGTCGGAGGCTCCATTAGCCCTCCTTTTCGCCGTCGACCGAATGCGAGTCGATATGGCCCAAATGATCGTACAGACCATCCCACCACGACGACCTGAAGCGCAGCCAGAAGGCTTCTTTCCTCTGGGCGATCTCTTCCGGGGTCTCCCCTTCGGGGGAGTACCACACGCAGGAGTTCTCGAACTCCATTCCGGGGTACTCCCCGAACTTCAACGTTGCGAGAGCCGTGACCAGCATGCTGAAGGACACGTCCATATTGGGGGCGAGCTCGGAGAAGATGTCCACAGGGCCGTCCGCCACGTAAACGGCCATGAGAACCATGTTCAGAACGTGAATCAAATCGTGCTCGTGCTCCTGCAAGGCCCCCAATGCCTCGGTATGGGCCTCTTCCGACAAGGCGCTCACGACATTTCCCTTGTCTTCGGGGCGATGAACGTAAAGCCTTTCGTCAAAAGCGTCTTGCCGGTGCATTCGTCGGGGTCGTACCCGTTGGCCTCGAGAACGTCCGCGATGCTCCCGGGGTCCAAATGGACGTGAATATACCTTGGGGTCACGCTCATCCTGGCCTCTATGCCGATCGCGTCGAAACGCTCTCGATGGGCGCCGTCCAACGGCACTATACGCGGCATTGCTACCTCCTGTTTGATCTGAATATATACTACCGGCAGCGGCGCAGGGACGTTTTCGGGCGATAAGATGCGGATATGGACTTCGCGCTCGAGAAATCAGACGGTTCTCTCGCGAGCCGGCATCACGGCTGCCCCAGATGGGCCCCTTGCGACCCCTATATCGTGCTCCACTGCACCGAGTCGAACTCCGCCTCCTCCACGATCCGCTATTTCAGGGGCATGCGCAACCGTTTCGCCGGGTACCACGCCATCGTAGACGTCGACGGGGGGATTCACTGGCTCGCGCACCCGGGCAGGCACTGCATGTACGGCAGCGGGGTGCGCCGCCCCGGCGTGGGGGGCAATACGGGCGTCCAGATTTCAATCGCCTACTTCGCGAGGAACTGGAGACGGGACTCATGGCGCGAAAAGGACTACCGCTGGTGGCGCGTCTTCAACGGCGTGGCCCGGGTCGTGGTCGACGCAGAGGAGATGTTGGGATTTTCGATCCCGAGGAAGTATCACGGGGACCCGGTGGGGAGGTCGCGGTGCCTGGGCGACGCCTGGAAGGCGGATTCGCGCAAACCGGGGTTCTGGGCCCACGGGGATATCGATCCGAGGCAGCGTACGGACCCGGCTTGGTCGGAAAAGGATTGGGAGATTTTCTTCCGAGTCCTCGACGAGGCGTAGTTTTATTCTCTGCGAACACGCGCTATAGTGGGGTCATGACGACGGCAGGCGACAGGCCCAGGGTGAACCAATCGCGATCGGCCACGGTCGGGCATACGACTTGGCAGACGTTGATCCCCACCGGATTGGTAACCCTCGTGCACCACCACACGGGGATCGATGTCACCGATCCGGCGGTCATGGCCACGGTAGCGACAGCCGGCGCCGCGCTTCTCGCCACCGTCAAGACGTTCGCGCAGACCTTCATGCAGACCAGGCGCGACCTCTCCGACGA
>WTGC01000121.1 GCA_011523705.1 Chloroflexota bacterium
GGTTGGGGGGATGGGGTGTTTTACACTAATCCATCACCAACTCAAACTCGGCGCCGCCCAGCACGCAGCCGTTCACCTGGATCTCTAGCCGCTGCCGGCCGGGATAATATTTGCGCGTCGAAATCGGACGGATGGCGAAACGTCTGCTGATGGTGGCGGTCTCGCCACTGGGCAGGCGCATCTTCTTCAGCTTGAACACCTTCGGCGCCGTTGAGCCATTCGCCTTGAGAAAGTGCGCCACGAAGTCGATCATCAAGTTCTGCGGCTCATCTTCGAGATTGCTTAGGCGGAAACTGAATTCAAGCTCTTCGCCAAAGGGCAGTACTGACGGCGCCAGCTTCAGATCGCTCAACTCGACCGCCGGGCTGCCGTAACCCAGGATCGCCAGCGCCCGTTGGTCGCCGCGCTTCACCAGCGTCCGCAGCGCATGATTGATCAGCCAAAGCCGCTCGTCCCCAGCGCCAATCGACCAGGCTTCCATCCGCGCAAGCAACCGCTCCGGATGATCCTTGCCGATATCGTTCAGATGATTCGCGACCGAGCGCCGAACGTATAGAGACGGGTCGTCTTTCAAATGCTCCAGCAGGGCAAGCGTCGGCGCCGGGTCGGCGATGAGGTCAGTCAGTTGCGGCCACCAGGGCAAGCGCGGCCGACTGCCTTCACTGACCAAGCGCCGCACATGCTCGTTCTCGTCCAGCGCCCACTGCTGCAGTCGCGCCAGCGTCGCCCCCGGCTGATGAATGATGAAAGGTCGTATCGCCCCTTCGCAAGATGTATAACGCGTAATAACATAGATCGCGTCCAGCGACTCTTCGAAGTGGTCAAGCCCATGCCGATAGACAAAGGTCGGTATCGGCAGCAGGCGGAATCCGGCGTCTGCAATCGGATCGAACCGGCCATCGGCGTCATCCAGAATATCGACCAGGATCGCCAGCGCGGTCGGATAATCGGCTGGGAGGTATTCCCGCAGCTTGTCCGCGACCCAGGCGAAGCGCTGCTTCAACTCCCGATTTTCCAATTCCGCCGTTACCGACCTGACAAATCCGTCGCGGTCAAAAGCCGGATGGACGACCGCAATTCTATCAGCAATCTGCTTAACCAACAGCCAATCAATCATGTCCTTCAACAACGGAAACTCAGCCATATCGAGTCCGTTTCAAGAATCGATCGTAAAGGATTGCCTGGTTGTGAATAATGCCTGCATCCCGCACGATTTTACCCCATCCTCGGCCCTTCCGCAGTTAACTGGGGAAGGGTGACTCGATGGCAAAAGTGGGAATATCAAGTGCTGTGTCACTGATAAATCTGAGCGACCTTGTTCGTGGCGATAGCGCTCCCCCTTCCTTAGCTTGCTGGGGAAGGGGGTTGGGGGGATGAGGTGAAACAAGCGCGTTGGCTCAGCCCGGATTTACACGCTCTGCCAGAATGCCACCCGATTGCCAGTCGGATCCAGGAACATGCCCAGCGCGCCAAAGCCCGGCACCTCCTGCCGCGGCAATATCACCGTCCCGCCCAACTCCGGCACGCGCGCCATATCGGCATCCAGATCATCGCTGTGGAAATACAGAATCACATCGCCTGGCTTCATGCCGTCGCCCACCACCGACAGGGCCACGCCCTGATCGACGCCGGTATTGAACATGACGTAGGTGAAGTCGTCGCCCATCGGGACTTCATTCACCTGCCAGCCTAGCAGCGCGCTGTAAAATGCCTTCTGCGCATCGTTATCCGCCGAGGCAATCTCGACATGTACTATTGGACGCATGTTGGTTTCTCCTTTTCAAGCGAATATCTGTTCGTTACACCGATCTTAGATTGTTTGTTCTAGCCTTGTCAAGCCCTAAGCTTCCAGTTTCGAGCCCTCTTCCGGGGTATTCCAACGCACCGTTCGCCCGTGTCCTGCGTATACTGTTATGTGATTCGAAGGCATCCAAAGCATACTTCATAACAAGACAACCATTCGAGGTGAATCCATGCGCGTCATTGTGCATACGGGCAAGGGTGGGGTTGGCAAAACGAGCATCTCGGCGGCGACCGCGCTGCGCTGCGCCGAGCTCGGCTTGAAGACGATCGTCGTCAGCACCGATACGGCGCACAGCCTGGGCGACGCCCTCGACGTCGAGGTCGGTCCGGAAGCGATGCAGATTGCCGATAACCTCTGGGCGCAAGAGCTCGATACCCGTTATTCCATGCAGAAATACTGGGGCAAAATCCAGGAATACCTTGGCGCCTTCTTCAATCGCGAAGGCATCGCCAAGGTCAACGCCTCCGAAGTGACCATCATCCCCGGCTTGG
>WTGC01000016.1 GCA_011523705.1 Chloroflexota bacterium
CATGGCGACGCTCCCCCTCTCCCCTTGTGGGAGAGGGGGCCGGGGGGTGAGGGGTAGAAATGCGCCACACTACCGGACAAGCCTTGTACGGGCGAGCCATTGGGTCGCCCAATCTTGCTATAGAATTCCGATCGCAATTTGCCTCATAAACTTGGATATACTGAGGTCTATTTCTAGGAGAACGCACTTGGCTTACGAAGACATTGCCTTAAGCAGCGA
Source organism: Chloroflexota bacterium (assembly GCA_011523705.1). Classification (GTDB taxonomy): domain Bacteria; phylum Chloroflexota; class Anaerolineae; order Aggregatilineales; family Phototrophicaceae; genus UBA6055. The sequence continues at coordinate 220 of WTGC01000016.1, forward strand.
GCAGCTCCTGGCGCTCTACCACATGATGCTTCTGATTCGCCGGACCGAAGAGCAGCTCGCCCGCGCCCACCAGATGGGGCTGGTGCCCGGTCCCTGCCACACTTATGTCGGCGAAGAAGCGATCGCGGCCGGCGTCTGCGCCAACCTGCGCGAGGACGATGTCGTCTTCAGCACGCATCGCGGGCACGGGCACGCGCTGGCGAAAGGCGTCAGCCCGCGCGCGCTGGCGGCAGAGCTCTTCGGCAAGGCGGCCGGCTGCTCTCAAGGGCGCGGCGGCAGCATGCACCTCTTCGCCCCCGAAATCGGCTTGATGGGCACCAGCGGCATCGTCGGTCCCAGCATCTTGCAGGGCGCCGGCGCCGGCTACAGCTTCAAGCTGCTCGCCTCGGATCAAGTGAGCGTCGCCTTCTTTGGCGATGGCGCCGTCAGCAATGGCGCTTTTCACGAAGGGCTGAATATGGCCGCCATTTGGGACCTGCCGGTGATATTCGTCTGCGAAGACAATATGTACGCCACCGAAGTGCCTTTCAGCGAAGCGACGCGCGTGCAAGATGTCGCCCAGCGCGCCCGCGCCTCCTATGACATGGCGGCGGTAAGCGTCGATGGGAATGACGTGTTGGCGGTTCATCAAGCGGCGGACGAAGCGGTCGCCCGCGCCCGCGCTGGCGGCGGTCCATCGCTGCTCGATTGTAAGACTTATCGCACCCGGCCTCATGCCGAGGGCATGCGTGATGGCGGCTACCGCACAGCCGAAGAAATGCAGGCTTGGAAAGAGCGCGATCCCATCGCGGCGCAGGCCGCCCGGCTGATCGAGGGGGGACATGCCAGCGAAGCCGACCTGGATGCGATCGCAGCGCAGGTCACAGCGACCGTAGACGACGCCATCGAATTCGCCCGCGCCAGCCCCTTCCCCGAGCCAGGCACGGCGGCCGATCATATCTTCAGCGCGGGGGGTTGACGCGATGCGAGAGATCACCTTTACCGAAGCGGCTCGCGAAGCCTTGACCGAACAGATGGCGGTCGATCCCGGCATTTTTGTCGTCGGCGAAGGCATCGGCGAGCGCGGGGGCAACTTCAATACGACGCTCGGCTTATACGAGAAATATGGGCCGATGCGCCTGCGCGATACGCCGATCGTCGAGCGCGGCTTCGTCGGCTTATGCGCCGGCGCCGCCATGACCGGGGCGCGGCCCGTCGTCGATTTCATGTTCATCGACTTCATCCTGGATTCCATGGGCGAGCTGCTGAATCAAATCTCGAAGATCCAGTACATGAGCAGCGGGCGCATCAAAATGCCCATCGTGCTGCGCGGCTGCATCGGCATCGGAGGCGCCGCCGCCACCCACCATTCGGGCAGCTATTATCCGCTCTTCGTTCACATCCCCGGCTTCCGCGTCGCCCTGCCCTCGAACCCCTACGATGCCAAGGGCTTGCTGAATACGGCGCTCACTGGCGATGATCCGGTCCTCTTCCTGGAGCATAAGCTCTTGCTGAACCGGCGCGGTAGGGTGCCGGAAGAAGATTACAAGCTTCCATACGGCCAAGCGGCTGTCGTCCGCGAAGGAAGCGCTGCGACGGTTGTGGCGCTGGCTGTTATGGTTCCCAAGGTCCTTCAAGTTTGCGATGAGTTGGCGAACGATGGGCTTGATATCGAAGTCATTGACCCGCGTACGCTCGCCCCGCTCGATATGGCCACCATTCTCGAATCGGTGCGCAAAACGGGCCGCCTGCTGATCGCCGATGAGACCTTCGGTCCCTGCGGCATCGGCGCCGAAATCAGCGCCCAGGTGATGGAACAGGGCTTTGACGACCTCGACGCGCCCATCGCCCGGCTCAACGGCGCGCACACGCCTACCCCTTACAGCCCTACGCTGGAAAATGCCGTCATTCCCGATCAAGCGGCGATCACAAAAGCGATTCGCGACCTGGTCGCCGAATAGAAAGACGGAACATGGCAATCGAAATTGTAATGCCCAAGCTCGGCTGGACCATGGAGGAGGGCATCCTCGACGAATGGATCAAGCAAGACGGCGATGAAGTCCAGCCCGGCGATATCATCTTCGTCGTCGA
>WTGC01000108.1 GCA_011523705.1 Chloroflexota bacterium
GTTTCCCGTATCCGCTTTCCAAGCGGACGCACTAGGCCTCTATGCGACTTCTCCGTGCAACCTATGTATCATGTCCTCGCGCATAGTATATCATATTTTTGCGTTGCAAGCCGCAATCGCATTTTCCACACAGCCTAAAGAAGTAATTCCAAATGAGAAGCGAGAATCCTGATTCGCAGCTATTTTACCCCATCCCCCGGCCCCTTCCCCAGCAAGCTTAGGAAGGGGAGTTTTGCTAGCGAGGTCATCCACTCGTGACTACGTTACATCTAATGACAAAGACACGAGGACGCCCCTCTGCGCGCTCTGTTGTTGAATCAGTTTGCAGCCCGCTCAACGGCCGAATATCGGCGTAGGCGTCGCCAGCAGCGGGACCAGATAATCCCCCGAGCGCCGGCCGGATTGCGCGAGCCCGGCCGAGTAGCCGGCATTCTCAATGTAACAAAGGATGCCCATGGTGATCGCATGGGCCAGCAGGTCGTGCTGGCTGGTGAGGACTTCCTTGTCCGCCAGCATGAATCCCATTTCGAGAATGACGCCGGGCGTCAGCGGGTGGATTTTGCGCCAGGCATGATTGTTGATCATGTCTTCGGTCTCGTTGTAGCTGCGTTGCAGCGGGATGTTGGCGGCGTAATTCAGGGCGATGCATTCGCGCAGGAAGACATCATTGCCGGTATCGGGGCGGGCATCTGACTTGGAGACGATAAAGCCCGTCACCAGCTCGCCGAAGTCGATGCAAGAATTGGCGTGAATCGATACCAGCGCATCGGCGCGATAATCGACCAGGCGCGGATCAAACTCATCCAGCATATCAACCGTGAAGTTCAAGGCTTCAAGATTATTGACCACGCGCGTCGCCACGGCGTAGTTGATGGACTCTTCGGTGAGCACGACCCGTTTGTATTCGTCATAACAAACGGCGCCGGGATCGTAATCCAGCCGCTGGCCGCGCCCCCGATGCCCGGAAATGATGCCGATCCGGCGGAGCCATTGCGGCGTCTGCACTGGGGTCGGCTGTGCCGCTGCGATGCCGGCGATGATCTCGTCGCGCTCAAGCTGCAATCCCTGAACGACCGCCGGATTCAGAAATTCCGGATTGACGAAAAACATCAGCAGAGTCGCCACCAGCGCCGTGCTCAAGATGACGACGGAAAGCGTGCCGAAAAATCCGCCAGCCATGCTCCCCGGCTGCGGTCGGCGCAAAACGAGCCTTGGACGCACGCGCCGAATCTGATGCGCTTCTTCCGCTGGTTCCAGGCTTGGCTCGCGGGCGCCGCCATCGGATGCTGCTTTGGGCTGCGGCTCGGCATCGTCCGCGCTTGGCTCAGCCGCCGATGACGACGGCTTGAGAGCCGCTTTCGCCGCCGCCTGCCGCATCAACTCGACGAAAATCGCCGAGGCGGAGTGTTCGCCTTCTTCGTTATTCGGCTTGTCGTTGACCGATTCATCGGTCATGGTAGTGGAACCGTTCCAATCAGATCGGCATAAAACCCACCACCATTATAGGGTGATTCCCGATCACGGCTCGCATTCGAGGCGATAAGATTGTCGCTCGGCGCAGGTGAGATCGCGGATGTAACGGTTTTGGCGCGCCCAATCGATCAAGTCATCGGCGCTTCGCTTAATCACCCAACTGCGCAGGACATAATCCTGCCCGGCCGAGACCGCCGAGCTTTCGCCCGGTCCCAGCACGATTTCCTGTACCCAGTCGCCATGCTGCTCAAAGCGATTGAGTTCTTCGCCTGAGGCAATGTCCCACATGCGCACGGTCGTATCGGAAGAAGTCGTCAAGAGCGTGCCGCTGTCCTCGGTGATGGCGATGCCGAAGGTGTTGCCGGCGTGCCCGACGAACTGGCGGACCTCCGCCCCGCTTGCGATGTCCCACATCCGCACCGTGTCGTCCCAGGATGTGCTGATGATGAACGAGTTGTCGGGCGCCAGGCGCGCGTAATTGACGATATGGCCATGTCCTTCGAAAGTTTGCAGCAGTTCGCCGCTTTCGACATCCCATAGGCGCACCGTGCGATCGGCGCCGCCCCAGTCCCCGCTGGCGCTGACCATCAGTTTGCCGTCGGCGCTGACGTGCACGCCGTTGACCGCGACCTCATGACCGATGTATTCGCGCAGGACTTCGCCGCTCTCGATATCCCACAAGCGGATGATCGCATCGCTGGAGCCGGAGACGAACTGGGCGCCATTCCGCAACAGGTCAATCATGAACACGCTGGCGCCCTCGATGGTGTAGCGCTGGATTTCGGCGCCGGTCGCCAGGTCCCAGCGGCGGATCGTGCCATCATATGAGGCGGAAAGCAGTTGCCCCCCGTCAGGCAAGAAGCGAACCGAATCGACCGTGTCTCCATGCCCGGTCAAGGTCATGATCACTTCGCCCGTCTCGGCGTCCCAAATCCGCGCGCTGGCGTCAAGCACGGCAACGGAATCGGGACCAAAGAGAGGGCCGGAACCAGAGGCGTACAAAGATCCGTCCGGACTGATATCGGCCGCCCAGACCCAATTGCTATGCCCTCTAAAGACCTGCGCCTGCGTTCGATTGCGCAAATCCCAAAGGTAAGCCGAGCTGTCAGCCGGGCTGTCGCTACCGTCAGGGAAGTTGCCGGCTTCGCCCAAGCCGATCAGCAGGTATTCGCCGTCGGGAGAAAACTCGATGTCCTGGATGCGGTCGCCCAGGTCCAGGTAACTTGTGACCTGAACCCCTTTCTCGATGTCCCAAATCTTGACGCTTTGATCGCGCGAGGCGGTCGCCAGCAGCGCGCCGTCGGGGGAGAACTCCAGATTCGCAATCGTATCGCGGTGCGCGTAGAGACGCCCCTGTTCTTCGCCGGTCCAAGCGTCATAGAAGCGCGCTGTGCCGCCAAGGGCGCCGCTCCAGGTGGTCGCCGCGATAGTCGCGCCATCCGGACTGAACTCCACATCGCGCACGAATCCTATGCCGTCTGGCGGAATGGTCAAGATATTTTCGCCGCTGGCGACATCCCAAACCTGGATGGTGTTGTGTTCCGCCGTCCGTTCGGTTTCCGCTATGCCAATGGCGGCCGAGGAGCTCGCCAGCCGCGCGCCGTCGGCACTGAAGCTCAACTTGAAGACATAATCGATATGCTTTTGCAAGACATGCAGCGGCTGGCCGGTGCTGGCGTTCCAAAGACGCACGGTTGAATCGGCGCTGGAAGACGCCAGCGTTTCGCCATCGGCGCTGAATTCGACATCGGTCACGATATTCTCATGTCCGCTGAGGCGATAACGTTGGGCGCCATCCGCCACCTGCCACAAGCCGATCGTCATATCCGACATGGCGGCGGCGATTAAGGCATCATCCTCGCTGAAGGCGACCGCGTTGACCGGGCTTCCGGTCACAATAGAAGAGAGGCTTTCGCCCGTGCTCGTATCCACAAGATAGATGACGCCCTCCGAACCAGCGTAGGCGCCGACCGAGCCATCCGAATTAAAAGCCACGCCCAGGATGGACTGCGGCGAATCGGTGAAGCGGAAACGCGGACCGGGCGAGAAGGTGGCGGCGCCGAGAATGCGCAGCACTTCCGCTTCCGGCGGCTCAAAGACATGGCGCGCCTCGATCGCCACCGACAGCGCCAGCGCCGGGTCATGCTCGCTCAGCGCTGTGCGGGCGTTGGCGGCCAGCGCCAGGCTCAGGTTCTTGCGCTCGTTGACTTCGGCGACATGCATGGCTTCGACCGCGATCTCACGCTGTTCATCGGCAATCGCTCTTTGGTCTTCCGCTATCACGCGCTGTTCATCGGCGCGGTCGCGTTCCGTCAACGCAATCACGCGCTGCTCGTCCGCGATGGAACGCTGCTCTTCGGCTTGATTCCGCTGGTCGAAGGCGAAGAGGCTCAAGATGACGGCGAGCACGGCCGCCACGCCGAATATAGCGGCGGCGATGCGCATATTGCGCGCCTTCTGCCGCTCCAGCTCCCGTTCCCGTTCCTGGCGCGCCCGTTCGATCGCCTCTTGCTCATCGCGGGCGGCGAGGCTGGCCGACAGAAACTCCAATTCCAGCTCATTGAGCCGCAGGTTGGTGCTCTCCGCCCATTCTTCGAAGGTCAGCAGGCGGTTGCCCTGCATCAAATAACTCTTGTCCTTCTTCGCCGCCTCCCATTCAAGCGCGGCGTTCAGCAATTCGCGTTCCAGTCGGACGTCGTTTCGGCTCTCGGTCAGCCATTCGCGCAGGCGTTCCCAACGGCGGATCAGCGCCTCATGCGCGACTTCGACAGTCGGGCTGCGGGTGGCGTCGTCGCGGTCAAAGGTGAGCAAGCGATAGCGCCCGAAACGGTCAATGACGTCTTCCACCACATCACGGTCGCCCAAGGTTAGCAGCTCCGTCTGCAGGATGCGGCGGCGCGTGTCTTCCTGTCCCTCGCCCAGGGTGACCAGGCGCAAGAACATCTGCCGCGCCATGTTCTGGCCCGCATCCTTGAATCGTTGGTAGACTTCTTCGGCGCGCTTCGCCAAAGCCCCCAGCGTGCCGCCGATATCTTGATAAGCGGCAGCGGTCAAAAGCGCGCCTTCGCGCCGTTCGAAAAGCTCGGTCAAGGCGTATTGCAGCAGCGGCAAGGCGCCGGGCTGTTCGCGGACGTCATCAATGATGATCTCAATCAGCCCGTCTTCTATAATCGCGCCCACGTTATCAGCGGGGCCGGTAATCGTCTCGACCAATTCTTCATCGTTCAGCGGCAGTACCAGCTCGGTACGCGCCCGGATGAGCTCGCCAAAGCCTTGATACATCAGCGGCCGATCGTAGAAGTCGGCGCGCAAGGTGGCGATAATGATGATGGGGCTGTTTTCCGCGTTGACTGCGTTCAGAATCAGATCAAGAAATTGCTGGCGATCGCTCTCTTGCTCGACTTGGGTGAACAGTTCTTCAAACTGGTCAATCATCAGCAGCAGCTTGCTGTCTCTCGAGGGCAAAGCCTCGTAGACGCCGCGCGCCAAGCCGTCCACGTGCTCGCGCAGGGTATCGACCACGCCCGGCAGCGGCGACGTCGAGACGCTCAAGAGGGCGGCCGCCAACTCCTCCAGCGGCACCTCGCCCGGGACCATTTCGGCATAGAACCAATTCTCCGAGCCGGGGATGCGGCCCGATCGCAGCGCCGGCAAGACACCGGCTTTCACCAGGCTGGACTTGCCGCTGCCGCTCGGACCGATGACGGCGAGGAAATTGTTCTCGACAACGGGTTCTTGCAGGCGGTCCAGTACGCGCTGGATCATCGCGCTGCGGCCGAAGAAATCGGCGGCGTCCGCCTGTTGGAAGGCGCGCAATCCTTTGTAAGGATTCTTGGTCTCAATCAATTCGAATTCGGAGAGGTCAAGCTCTTCCAACTCGAATTCCACCGTGGCCGCCCCCCGGCGCAGCGCCTCTTGAAACTCAATCACCAGCGAAAGCGCGTCTTCGTAGCGTTCGCTCGGATCTTTGGCGGTGGCGCGCTGGATGATGGAATTGAATGCGGGCGGCAAGTTGAGCGCGGTATGGTCAATCATGGGCAGCGGCTCATTAAGGTGCTTGTAGACCAGGGTGGCCAGGGTCTCTTCGGCGAAGGGCCGGCTGCCGGATAACATCTCATAGAGCATGATGCCAAAGGCGTAAATGTCGCTGCGGGGTCCAGCGCCTTCGCCGCGGATCTGCTCGGGCGCCATATAAGCGGGCGTGCCTACTAGCGTGTCTGAGCCATCGCTGGCGTCCGCGCCCACCTCTTTCGCGATCCCGAAGTCGCTGAGATAAGCATTGGCGCCATCATCCAGGAAGATGTTATCCGCCTTGATATCCTGATGCACAACGCCGCTGTTGTGGGCGAAGTTCAAAGCGCTGCCGACCTGCTCCACAATCTTGGCGGTTAAGGCGATGTCCAGTTTGCCCTCGCGCTCGATCAAGTCGCGCAGGCTGCCGGCGCGCAAGTAGCGCATGACCAGGCAAGTGCTGTCCGGCTCGCGCCAGAAGTCGTAGAGCGGCACGATATGCGGGTGCTCAAGCCGGGCGACCACTTGCGCTTCGCTTTCGAATCGACGTATGAATTCAGGCTGGTTGGCATATTTGGGCGAGACGACCTTGATCGCCACATCGCGCGTGACCACGCTCTGATGGGCGCGATAAACCACGCCAAAGCCACCTTGTCCCAGCAAATCGCCAAATTCGTAGCCTTTGATTATCTGACCCGATAACTCTAGTATTTCCATGAACATCTCCCACGAGGCGCTTGGGCAGCTTCCTCACACAATTGCGTCTCAGTATAACATACTCCCGGTTGCCTGACAGCAAGCGCGGCGCTGGCGAGTGGTGAGCGTGGTAGATACCGTCTACAATCCGGTCGAGAGCGTAGAAGCGACAGAGCACGTCGCATGTCTATCAAACGATTGACCGCCGCTAGATCTGATTTGCTTCGGCAATGGCACGTTCCCGCTGATGTCCAGTCAATTCACCGGGCTTGGCGGCGGTAACAATGTCCCAATGCGTTTTGCGTTTCGGCGTCCCCATTTGGCTTGCGACTTGCCTCGCTCTCGTTCTGATCAGTTGGCTGGCGCCCCAGCTACCGCCGGGCGAGCAGGTGGTCTTCGTCGCTCGGGTGTCGAGCCAGCGTCAACTGATGATCGCCGATCTGAGCCGGGGTATGAGGGCAACCTTGTCCGCAGCCGGCGGCGATGTCTTTCATCCAAGCATTTCGCCGCATTCGCGAGAAGTGGTATTTACATCCAGAGCGGGCGGCGATGCCGAGCTGTATTCTTTGCGGCCCGGTGAAGCAGCGCCGCGCCAACTAACCGACAATGCTCATGACGACAGCCACCGTGAGTGGTCTCCTGATGGCGAATCCATCCTCTTCCAGGCGGACCCGCAAGGCGTCGCTCAGTTCTTCCTGATTGAAGCCAATGGCGCAAACCGACGCCAGATCAGCTTCAACCAGACCGATTATTTTCGACCATCATGGTCGCCCAATGGCCGCTCGCTCTTTTATGACGCGGGCGGCGACATTTCTGTTTACGATATCGCCAGCGGTTCCAGCCGAGCCTTAACCGACGACGGATACGGCGCCTACGACGAATACCGGGACGCGCAGGCGTCGTGGTCGCCGGATGGCGGCACAATCGTTTATGATTCTTTTCGCGAAGGAACTTGGAATCTATATCAGCTGGATCTGGCGAGCGGACGTGTCCGCGCCCTGACGGCGGGGGGCCGCGACGAACAGCATGCGACCTTTACCAACCAGCCGGGCCAAATCGCCTACCAGTCGGTGACGGAAATCCCGGGCTTGATTTTTCTGCTTGATTTACACCGACCATCGGAACAGCGGGCGCTGAAGATACCGCCCGATGTTGGCAGTCCGCTGCATTTGCTCTTCGGCAATGATCAGGCGCTGGCGCTGGATGGAATCGACATTCTTGAGCCCGATTGGCTGCGCCGTCCCTAGTCGAGTGAGGGCGACACTCAACCGGAACCGAGCGGTACGCCGTAGAGTATCAGAGCATGACGGTCGGTTGAGGCCGCTATCATCGTGCCGTCGGGGCTGAAGCTGACATCGTAGATGCCGCCATCAGTCTCGCGCGTCGCGATCAGTTCATGCGCCTCCGTATCCCAAATGGAGATGACGCCTTCAGCCGCGCCAACCACCAGCATGGTACCGTCAGGACTGAAGTCGAGCGAGGTGACGTTGCTGGTCGGCAAGGCATAGCGCGCGCTAATGCCAAATCCAGCGGGTCCCATGATCAAGAGATTGTCCGATGCCCGCCCCAGGGCTATAGCTGACAACAGATCGACATTCTTATCCATAGCGACAACCGGAGCGCCGAATTCTCGTAGCCAAGCATTATCGTCTAGGGCCGGCCCCCATCTGCGCTTTATGCCGTCATCGGCGCCGGTAAAGATGAGGTCGTAGTACGGACTAAAGGTAATCGTGTTTATCAGTCCCGTATGACCAGCAAGCACCGTCTGCTGCGCCACCGTTGGCAAATCCCAGACGATGGCGGCAAAGTTGCGATCCACATTCACGTGCGTATAAGCCTCAAGCCCGGCGCTGACGAGTCGATCGCCATCTGGGCTGAAGGCAAGCGCAGAGACGGGCCCCGCATGGGCATTCAAGTGCAACCGCTCGCTGAATGTCATAGGCGCGCCACCGTGGATCTGCCAGAGCTGCAGTATTCCTGATTCGCCGCCGACCACGAACTGATCGTGATTCGGTCGAAAGTCGAGCACGGCGATACCCTCATCCAGTTCCAGGATTTGCGGCGCCAGCGTCGGCTGATGCAGGTCGTAGACCCAGACGCCGTCGGAGCCAGCCGCGCCCGCCGCGATGAGGAAACGGCTGTCAGACGACCAATCGTGAAGCGGCTGGAAATTGCCGCTGACGCGCCCGAATTCAAGCAGATAGGGTATCAGGCTGCTGTTAAGAACTTCACGACTTGGCAAGACGGGCGGGGTCGCCGGCTTGACCAGGTAGACCCCCGCGCCCGATTCGGCGATGTAACCGGTCTGCCCGTTCACCAGCGCCAGCCACCACACATAGCCGCCATTGCAATCGGGACCGCCGGTGATGCTGATGGTCCAAGCCGACGGGATCTGCAACAAGACTGGGGCATCGGGGGAAGGATGCCCGCGCATATTCAAAGGACCGTCCACGATTTCGACATCCATGCCCACATTGATTCGCGAACGCATATACGGTCCGTCGGTCGCGCCGTCGCCACAGAGCCGATTGACAAATTCAGACACACTTTCCGCGACCGCTTCCGCCGCCGGATCAATCGTGCCGCAATAGACAACGAGCGCGCTGTCGTGGGAGACGCGATAGTCATAGGTGATCGCATTGTGCGTCAGCTGGAATCGGTAGCCGAGGATGGCGTCGCCGCTGCTGGCCGCGGTCGGGCAGCCGAGCGAGCTGTCCGCGAAGTTTCTTTGCTCCCAGCGCCAATTCGACAAGTTGCCGATGCCGACGCCGTATCCGAGGCGCGCGCTCAAATCAAGCAGCGCCGCGTCCATTTGCACAGGCGCGCCCTGCCCCAGCGACAGCGCGGACGCGCATGCCAACATCAACAGGATGATGATTTTGACCTTGACCGTTCTCATAAACGATTCCCCTTTTCGGGCAAGGAAATCTTCAGCAGGATTATAACATGGAGGAGGCAATTCGTTGGGCTGCCAGTCGTCCTTTGCGTGAATCAAAGTCGCTGCTTGCAAGTGCGGACACAATTTGACAAAATGAGGGGACATCGGAACGGTAGCCTACGGAAGAAAGCTGCCTCTGTGGCATCGGCGCTGGAATACGTCATACTGGGTCGCAACAACAAGGGTGGGAAGACAAGCCGCAAACTGCTCATGTTTAACGGCACCCTGCCGTCGCTGGACCCCAGGTTTTATACGCAACTGGTGGACCTGAAGCCGATGCCGGATGCGGATGGAAGAGCCGGCGCGGCGCTGGTCCTGGTTGATTATGATGGCGCGCGAATGCTTCTGGCCGCCATCCAGCCCGCGGCCGACGGGCCGATGGCATATACCGAGCACTACGTGTTTATGCCGGCGGAGGCGCTTGCGGAATCGGCGTTGGCGCTAGAGCGATGGCTGGCGGCGCTGCCGCGATATTCGGCCGATATCGACAGTACCCTGCCGCTCTTGCAGCCGCCCGCCAAAACTACCATCGACGGCGAAACGAGAGCGGAGAACCTCGGGCGCATCCTGGACGAGCTGCCGGACGATCGCTTTGATCATGTGGTGAGCTTGCTTGGCGCCCTCATTCATGAGCGCGGCTTGGTCATCGCCAATTATTCGCCTGACTTTAACCAGCGGCTCGCGCTGATCGCCTGCTTGCAAGCGCTGCTGCCCGGCCGGTTGGCCGCAGGTCTGTCCTTTGCCAGTCAGGCGCCCGCGAAATGCCAGCAGCAACCGCGTCTTTCATTCGCCGATGAAGTCGACAACGCCTCCGGCTGGGTCTATGACTGGTCTGCGCCGAGCGTCATCCCCGATGTCATGGACCATCCCTATTTCGATGTGCTGCGCGCGCTTTGGCGCGGAGAGATCCTTGAGTTGGCGTTCGCAATTCAGAACCTGGCGGGGCTGGCTGATTCTGGCGTTGCATCGGGCGACTTTGGACGAGAGCTAGACCAGATCGCGGAGCGCTATTGGCTCGATCAGCGCGTGGGGACGCCGGCCGATCAAGTCACAACCGAAGCCATTATTCGGATCCTGGATGGCGCTGCGCCGCCGAGCGATGAGACGCGCCGTCAGTCCATCAGGAAGCTGCTGCATAACGCGCTGAGCGAGCGAGACGCGGCCGCCGGCAAGCGCGTGGCCGAAGAGCTAGAAAAGGACGCCTCGCTGGAAAGCGACTTGTCCGAGATCTTTGACGCGATGCTGGAAGACCAGCCGGACGCGGTATACGTCTTCATCCGCAACCGGCTGATGAACCTGGGCGTCGACGACGCCTGGATTCCCCGATTGCAAGCGGCCGCGCGCAATTCGTTGGAAGTCGCCATTGAGGAGGGCGATGTCGGCACTTTGGCCGGCTGGCTGGAACTCATCGCGCATGAGCCGCAGACCTATAAGCTGCACGACATTCTGCAAGAGGCAATATTGCATGCCAGACGGCGTGCCTATGCCGACGGCGAGCTTGGCATTCACCTGATTCTGATCGCGGTCCGCCGCGTACCGGAAATCGTCAACGCGCTCTACCAGGACGAGCGGCTGATCAACGCCCTGGAATCCAAAGTGCGAAGAGCCTTGCAGCAGGCGTCGGCGGCCACGCTTGAGCAATTGATCGACGAAAAGACCGAGTATTTCTTGCTCGCCTTGTATCACGGCATCCAGGTCACGGATGAGATTTTGGTCACTTTGCCCACGGTCAAGCGGCTTTGGTCGCTCTATGAATCGGATGAGCGCATCAGTCTGCCCGCCGTATTCCGGCCGCCGGCGGCAGCGCGCCTGCTGGCGACCGAAGCCAGCCATCAAATGACCGACGAGGCGCTTGACTTCCTGTTCGACAACATCGTCGCATGCGATGATCGCAAGCTGATCGTGGATACGGCGCAGCACTTCGCGGACCGCGATCTGCTCTTCCCGCGTTTGAGCCAGGCTCTGGAAAACGACGTCATACCGCTGGACAAAGTCCAGTCCGTCATGACCGCGGTTGGCGGCATCAAGAGCGCGCCGCCACATGAAGTGATCGACGCCTACTTCACCCTGCTCGATTATTATCAGTGGGAACCGCAAACGCAGCGCCTGATTGAAGCGCTCTCCCGGCTGATGGCGAAACACCAGGAAGCGCGCGTATCTTACCGTCGTCTGTGGCGCCTGTTCGACGCCTGCCAGCAATTGGAGACCGAGGGCGCGACGCGAGTATCGATGACACATTTGCTGCTGCAGTATGGGGAAGAGGAAGAGCTCTCCGTTGTCGTAGAGGGCTTGGGGAGGATCTGGCGACAGATCGGCTGGAGCAAGGCGCTGCAAGGCGCTTTGAATACCTGGTGGCGGCATTACACGCATAACTTGAGCCTAACGCAGCTGCAGCGGCTGGAGCGCGAGCTGGAGCCACAGCGCCATCTCGAGCCGCAAAAGCACATTCTTTATTCGGTGCTGGCGATGCGTCGCTGGCTGCACAGCCAAGACCCTGCCGAGCTGGCTGACTCGATCAACACCACCTACCTCATCCTGGAACATATCACCGAAGCCTTTGACGCCGAGCATATCCATGAGATAGACTCGCATACGATCCGGCGCGAGCTGGACGAAGTTGGGCGCGGGCTCTCTTCGGAGCGGCGCCATATTCTGGCGAACAATCTGCGCAACCTTGCCCACCGGATCACGAAGATGGCGGAGAGACGCAGCAAACCGTCGTTGATACGCAGCGATGACAGCATCGAGCGTCAGTTGCAGCAGGGCGAGGCGAACCCGCAGGGCTCAATCGACATGATGAAATGGATCGCCGGTTACTTGGACGGCGCCCACGCTGAAAGCGAAGATTAGCCAGTTAACTTGGTAATACTATTTCCTTTGTTTTCAAAGTAGAATCGACTCATTCACCAGCCGGCGCTAAGGAGAATCACGGGCGCATGGAAAAGCTGTTCACCTATGGTACGCTGCGCAATCCGGCGACGCAGGAGAAACTGCTTGGCCGCACCTTGGGCGGCGGCTTGCCGGATACCTTGCGCGGCTATCGGCTGGCGAAGCTCACCGGCATCCATGAGGTGTATTCGATCCTTCAGCCGCATCCCGGTTCCGCCGTCGAGGGCATGCTCTTTGAGGTCAGCGCCGATGAGTTGGAGCGCCTGGACGATTACGAAGGCGACGCCTACCAGCGGGTGAGCGTCCGGCTGGTGAGCAAGACGCGCGCCTGGGCGTATACGGAAAACCCAAAATCCAGCTTTCGCATTCATATCGAGCCGCCCGACAGCCCATAACATGTGAAGAAATTCCCAATGAGTCAACATGCTTGCACGGGCGAGCCGGCGGCGCGCCGCTATAAGGCGCGGGAGTCATACCCCCACCCCCCGGCCCCCTCCCCCATAAAGAGGGAGGGGGAGCTAGAC
>WTGC01000035.1 GCA_011523705.1 Chloroflexota bacterium
GGCCCCTTCCCCAGCGAGCTAGGGTCGCGTAGACACTGACCTTCGGAAGGGGAGCTAAGCTCAGCGGGACGCAAGGTATTTTGCGTGGGCGGCATTGGCGCGCGTGTGTCTACAGATAAAGGCTGACGTCAGGAAGCGGCTTGATCAGGCCCAGCGACGGCGACAACCATGCCCACGGGGCGCAAGTAATTCTGCGCCGCGCGCAGCAAGTCTTCCTTCGTGACGCCGTAGATCATGTCGTGGTAATTCGCCAGATAATCTAGCCCCAGATCGAAACTTTCCATGCTGTGAATATGGGAGGCGATGCCTTCATTGCTCTCCAACCGAAGGGGCATGCGACCGGTGAAGTAGCTCTGATTGTCAGCCAAATCTTCATCTGTGACTGTCTCGCTCGTCAATCGTTCAATCTCTTCCATGATGGAAGCGATCGCCAGCTCGACGTTGTCGGGATTGACGCCGGCGCTAATCGTCCAGGGATCCGGTCCGTGGCCGCCGCCCAGCCGACTGTAAGCATAATAAGCCAAGCCCTTTTCCTCGCGCACGCTCTTGCCGATTCGCCCCATCATGCCGAATTCGCCCAGCACGCTATTCGCCAACTGAGCCGCCAGATAATCTTCCGCCTTGCGCGCCGGACCGACGATGCCCATGTGGATATCGGATTGCGTCTTGCCGGGCACGACGACTGTCGGGCGCAAACCATCAGCAGCATTGTCCGGCACATGCGCCTGACGCACCGCCGGCTGCTCGCTATTGCGCCAATCACCGAAGGCATCCGCCGCCAGTTGGACGGCATCAGACGCCTCTACCGCGCCGACGATCACAACGATCATCCCGCGCGGACCGAAATGCCCGGCGTGGAAATCCTTCAGGTCATCCATCGTGATCTTGCCAATGCTATCTTGGTCACCATAAGTCCCGTAGTGATAGGGATGCGAAGCGGGATAGAGCGCTTCCCGCATTGCTTTCGCCGCGCGATAACGGGTGTCGAAGCTGCTGTACTGCAGCCAGGTCAAGCGCTCGCCACGCAGGCGCTCGACATGCTCAGCCGGGAAGATCGGGTTGCGCAGCGCATCGCCGGCGGTGTCAAACAGCAGGCTGAGATCTTCCGCCAGCGCTTTGCCGGAAAAGCCCACTTTGTGCACATGCCCGCGAAAGCCGAGATCGGCGCCGACATCTTCCAGCGCGCCGTGAATGGCGTCAAAGTCGCGGCTCGTCGTGCCGGTCATCAGAGCGCTGGCCGCCAGCGAAGCCAAGCCGCTCTGCTCTGGCTTTTCGTAAATGCTGCCGGCTTGCAGCGAACCCATCACATTGACCGACTGCACCGCCGGATTCTCATAAACCAAAATCGTGATGCCATTGTCGAGCTCGGCGCGTGTGATATTGCTCTCGTTGGGGATGCTCGCCTGAAGATTTGTCATGCGCCGGCGGTCTCCTCTTCCGGGTCGGTCGGATGAAGAATGCCGACCACGCGCGATCTCGGCACGAGATATCGGTTGGCGACCTCGAGCACATCATCGGCCGTGACCGCCATCAGCCGCTCGGCATAGCGGTCGAACCAGGTCACATCGCCCAGAATGAAGGACTGCGCCAGCCCGTAAGCCTGCTCGGTGACGCTTTCCGTGCTGTAGGCGAAAGCCGCTCGCGTTTGCTTGCGCGCCTTGTTCAGCTCAGCCTCGCTGACGCCCTCGGACTGCAAGCGCGCGATCTCAGCCAGCAGCGCCGCTTCCGCTTCTTCGGGCTGCCGCCCCTCGCGCAAGGTGACGATGATGCTGTACAGGTAGGGATCGACCGTTGGTGTCAGCCAGGCGCCGACTCCCGCCGCGATCTCGGTCTTGACCAGCGCCTGGTATAAGCGACTCGTCTTGTTATCGGACGCGCCGCTGGACCCGCTCAGAATCGCGTCGAGCAAACGCAGCTTGAACCAATCCTCGTGATCGGCCGCCGGAATGCGGTGGCACATTTCGAAGAAAGCGGTCTTGCCCGGCCGCTCGACCATGACGCGGCGTTCGCCAGCCTGCTCGGGCTCGGCTCGCGAAAAGAGATCGGGCGCCTCGCTGGATTCAATCGAGCCGAAAAGCTCCTCAATCTTCGCCAGCATCTCGCCCGTGTCAAATGCGCCAACCGCGATGGCGGCCGCGTTGGACGGCTGGTAATGGCGGCGATAATGCGCATACAGATCAGCGCGCGTCATGCTGCGCAGGTCGGTCTCGTCGCCGATGATTTCGTGATGATAGCCATGCACGCGAAAGGCGGCGCCGC
>WTGC01000120.1 GCA_011523705.1 Chloroflexota bacterium
CACTCCGCTAACATAGTTGGCAATTTTGCATTCAGCCGGGAGTTTCGATATCGGTGATACGGATATACGGCGGTATTCGGTATTGACTGATGTCACAAGAAGAATTAATATCATGACACATGACGCGCGCATCCAAGATTCTCCACGCCGTACGCATCAATGCTGCGTACGAATTACTGGCACAGGGCACTCCCCCGGCAACGGCCCCCCAGGAACTGGCTCGGTCCTTTGGCCTGTCAAAGCGCCAGGCTTACCGGTACCTGGAGCAGGCCCGGTCCCTGTCGTCGCCTCTGGAGGTGCCGGATCAGCCCGTCACGCTGACCGTGCGGGTGTCGGAGCGGTTGGTCCATGCGGTGCGGGAGCGGTCCAGGCGCCGCGGTACCACCCTGAGCCATTTTGTCACCCGGGCCCTGGAAGCCTGGCTCGCACAAGATCATGGTCGGACCAAAAGACGATGACCGGGGCCGGTGTCGGGTGGTGGAATTCGAGTCGGTATTCGACCGGCTGGCCGGTAGCCGGCTGATCGGTGCCTTCGAAGTACTGGCACCGGGGAAGGAGCGATGTACCGATGAAGATGGCGGCCCTTTACGCGCGGGTATCTTCCGACCAGCAGAAGAAGGAACGGACCATCGGCAGTCAGACCGAGGAGTTGCGGACTCATGCGAAGGAGCAGGGACTGACGGTACCCGAAGACTGGGTGTTCGAGGATGAGGGATACAGCGGCGGCACTTTGGTGCGGCCGGGACTGGACCGGATTCGGGATTTGGCGGCGGAGGGGCGGCTGGATGCGTTGCTGGTATATAGCCCGGACCGATTGAGCCGGAAATACCCCTACCAGGTATTGCTGGTAGAGGAGTTCGAGCACAACGGTGTGGAGGTCCGGTTCGTGAATGCACCGCGCGCGCAGACCGCGGAAGAGGAGTTGATGTTGCAGTTTCAGGGGATGATTGCGGAGTATGAACGGGCACAGATCCGCGAACGCAGCCGACGCGGCAAGCGTCATCGGGCCCGCAACGGATCGGTGAATGTGCTCTCTGGTGCTCCCTATGGCTACCGTTATGTGCGCAAAAGCGACCTCGCGGATGCACGCTACGAGATTGTGGACGGGGAGGCGGTGGTCGTTCGTCGTGTATTCAAGGAGTTCACCGAGGGCGGAGTCAGCATCAATGAGATTGCCCGACGACTGAACCGGGACGGGATTGCGACGAGAACCGGTGCGGCGCACTGGTCCCGAACCACGGTGTGGGGGATGTTGCAGAATCCGGCCTATGAGGGTCGTGCATGCTTTGGCAAGACGAAGCCTGCGGCACGACAGAAAGTCACCCGCAAGCTGAGGTTGCGGGGTGGCTATAGTCCGCGCAGTGCCCGGGCGGACGTGCCGCCCGAGGAATGGATTGAGATACCAGTGCCGGCGGTGATTGACGAGGGGCAGTTTGCCGCTGCGCGGGAACAGTTGGAGAAGAATCGGAAACACCCGTCCCGGAAGATCCGGGAGCCGTCTCTTCTGCAGGGCATGCTGGTCTGTCGGAACTGTGGGTACGGGTATTACCGTACTTCGACCCGAACATCGAAACGGAAGATTTACTATTACCGCTGTCTGGGTTCCGATCGATACCGGTGGCCCGATGGGGCCCGCTGTGACAACCGGCCGGTGCGTCAGGATCGACTCGACGAGGTGTTGTGGCAGTCGGTGATTGATCTGTTGTGCGACCCGGCACTGATTCGGGAAGAGATTGACCGACGCATCCGTGTGGCGCGGGACCATGAGCCGGACAGGCGCCGGGCGGATACGCTGCGGGGGGACCGCAGTCGTATTGAGCGACAGCTCGAGCGGTTGCTGGATGCCTATCAGGAAGGACTGGTTGAGATGGATGAACTGCGCGCGCGTCGTCGCGGACTCACCGAACGGTTGAAATCGATCCATGCCGAACTTCAGGCCTGCGAGACGGCCGCCGCAGACCGGGACCATTATCTGGTATTGGCGGAAACCGCGGAAAACTTCCTGGCCCGTATCGCGGAGTCGGCCAAGACCGCGGACAGGGAGCAGAAGCGAAAGACCCTCAAACTGCTCGTGCGTGATATTCTGGTGGGGAAAGATACCGTTACCGTCAAGCATTGTATTCCAGTACCCGGCGGGGCGGCCTCTTCCGGAAGTGGCGGTACTGGACTGCAGAACGGAAAAAGTTATGAACTATGTACAAGGAGTGATCAGTCCTTTACTCTCAAATATCTACCTGCACCATG
>WTGC01000244.1 GCA_011523705.1 Chloroflexota bacterium
CCTTCAACCTAACGATTAAGAGTCGCTTGCTCTGCCAAATTGAGCTACAGGGCCGCTTGATTCAATTGATGCGACTCGGAATTATACTGGCGCGCAGACGGAATAGACAAGGGCGGAATCGGTCGCTGGAGGGCAGCGGACCTTAGGCGATGTATACAAATCCGGGCGAATCCGCTTTGGCAAGTCTTAAACGACGTTACAATAGATTGTAGCAACGCTTTCCGGCGCGCCCGTTGGTGACGCGTCGGGCGAAAGGCTTTTGCATTTGAAGGTGGGCCGCGTCAGGTCTCTCGGCGCCGGTCTCAGGCGGCATCTCGTCCCCGAGTTTGCAATTTACAGATTAGGCGGATCATGACCAAACGTGTTCTTATCATTGGCGGCACCCGCAACATGGGCTATTACTTGTCGCAGCGGCTGGTGGAATCCGGCTGCGATTTGACACTGTTGAACCGCGGGATCACCAAAGATGATCTTCCGCGATCGATACATCGACTGCATGCCGATCGAACCGACCATCAGCAGATGCGGCGCGCGCTGCTGGCGAAGTCATTTGATGTCGTGGTTGACTTTGTCTTGTACCGCGGCGACGAAGCGCGGACTGTCATCGAACTGCTGCGCGATCATGTCGATCACTTTATTTTCATCAGCACCGGACAGGTTTATTTGGTGCGCGAGGGTTTGCAGCGGCCCTTCCACGAAGACGACTATGAAGGTCGCTTGATGCCGGCGCCGAAAGCCAATTCTTATGCTTTTGAGGAGTGGACTTACGGCGTGGAAAAGCGCGATGCGGAAGATCAGCTGGCAGCGGCCTGGTCGAGTTCTCAATTTCCAGCCACCGTCTTGCGCCTGCCCATGGTCAATAGCGCGCGCGATCCTTACCATCGCCTCTTCAATTATTATCTGCGGCTGCGAGATGGCGGGGCGATTCTCGTCCCGGAAACGCCCACTCACGCGCTGAACCACGTGTACGCGCTCGATGTCGTCGACATCATCATGCAGCTGATCGAGACGGGACAGGGCAAAGGCCGGGCCTACAACATCGCCCAGGACGAGCGGGTCAGCCATGCTGAGTTTCTTTCCATCCTCGCCGGGATTATGGGTACGGAAGCGCATAGCGTCAGCGCCAGCCGCAGTGATCTGATCGTGAGTGGATTCATGCCCGATTGCTCGCCATTCAGCGAACGGTGGATGAGCGATCTGGACAATAGTCGCAGCAAAGCGGAACTCGGCATCAGCTACAGCCCGCTTCAGGATTACCTGGCGGAAATCGTCGACACCTTCAACGCCAACCCAATCGCGCCGCCGCTGACCTACCGCCGGCGACAGGCGGAACTGAATTATGCCGAGCGGCTGGCGGCGACACCGCGCGCCTGACGCTGTTCAGCAAACGATTCTCGGATCACCTGCCACAATTGAAGCAGAATTCCGCGTCGCGCCGGCAAAATGCCAGTTACAATTGGCATATTGGAATCTGTGCGCGGCGCGTAACGAATTCGTTAGCACTGCGACGTATGATGATGCGCAAACGAGTGGAAATGGAGCGCAAATGAAATCAACAATTCGATTGATGGTCTTGCTGCTTGTCGGAACGCTTGCCCTTAGCGGCTGCTCGGCGCTGCGGTCCATGTTGGCGGGCGATGCAGGTTCTGCGAAGCCGTCGTCGCCGGAGGCGGTTGCCGAGCCGATCGCGCCCCGCTTCACCTTTTTTGAGTCTTGGGCCTCGTGGTGACCGACCTGCCGCCGCAATCAGCCTACCGTGAGTGGGCTGCAAGAAACGTACACGGGTCGGATTGAGTTTGTGGTTCTCGACGTCGATAACTCCGCGCATGACGCCAAGCGAGCCGAGTTGGGATCGACGGCGCAAGCGCAATATTTCCTGGTCAATGCCGATGGCGAAATCGTCGCGCGCTGGTTTGGCGTTCTCAACGACGCCGGCGTCAGGGCTGAGATTGATAATCTGCTGCAGAGCTAGAAGGCGGGGGCGGGGACCCGGTCTCCGCTCCTGACCAATCTGTACAATTGGCGCTGTTGCGGGCGGCGCACCCCACCCCCGACCGCCTGTGTCTACGCGGCACAGCCCCCTCTCCGAGGCATCAGGGTCACGTAGGTCGCGTAGGGCACGTAGACATCGCCCTTCGACACTTACCGCCGACACTGACCTACGGAGGGGAGCTAACCCCATCCCCCCGGCCTAGTTCCCCCCTCGGTCCCCCCGCTCAACGGGGGGCGGAAT
>WTGC01000125.1 GCA_011523705.1 Chloroflexota bacterium
GCCCTCGCTGACGGGCGACCCCGAAGCCGAGCGCGAGCTGGAAATCGCCATGCTCGAAGAGTTCTACAACGACCCGCCCTGGATCATGCTCTTCGCGGGACCGCGTACTGAGGCGGTCAGCAACCGCATCAATTACGAGTCGCGCGCGGATTACTTCATCACCGGTTACTCCGCGACGCTGAAGGACGATATGTAGGGAGACCCCTTCCCCGCCCCCTTCCCCGAAGGGTCTGTGTCTACGCGACCCCAAATTGAGGAAAGGGGAGAATTAAGTCCCTCTCCCTTTATGGGGGAGGGATTTAGGGTGGGGGGTGGTTTTCACCCATGCACAAATACATCATCCGCCGCTTGCTGCTGACCGTGGTCGTGGTCTTTGGGGTCACGCTTTTGACCTTCTTGTCCATACACATGGCCGGCGATCCCACGATTTTCTATATTAGCGAGCGCGCGAGCAAAGAAGAGCGCCTAGCCGCGCGCCAGCGCCTCGGCTTCGACCGCCCGCTGCATATCCAATACCTGGATTTCGTGATCAACCTGGCCCGCGGCGATACCGGCACCTCGCTGCAGCATCGGGTGCCGGCATTTGACGTCGTCATGGAGCGCATGCCGGCCACACTCGAGTTGACCATTGGCGGCTTTCTGCTCTCGACGATTGTGGCTTTTCCTATCGGCGTGCTGGCAGCGACGCGCCGCGGCACGATGACTGACGGCACGCTCATGCTTGGCGCCATGCTGGGCCAATCCATGCCGAGTTTTTGGCTGGGCTTGATGTTCATATTGTTTTTCGCCGTCACCCTGCGCTGGATGCCGGTGTCGGGGCATGTGCCCTTTATCAAGCCGCTGTTGGAAGGCGATGCCGGTTTGGCTTTGTCCAACTTGCCCGAAGCCATCCGTTACCTGCTCATGCCCATGGTGGCGGTTTCGGTATATTCCATCTCCCGCAATTCCCGCCTCATTCGTTCCGCCGTCCTGGAAGTGCTACGGCAAGATTATGTCGTCACCGCCCGCGCCAAAGGCTTGAACGAGCGCGCCGTGATGATGCGTCACGCCATTCGCAACGCGCTTATTCCGATTGTCACCGTATTGGCGCTGCAATTCGCCTTCCTCTTGAATGGCGTTATCGTGACCGAGACCGTATTTTCCTGGCCCGGCGTCGGCCGCCTGGTCTTTGACGCCGTCAGCAAACGGGATGTGCCCCTGGTCATGACGGCAGTCGTCTTGCTTTCGTTCTTATTTGTCGGCGCCAACTTGGTTGCCGATCTCATGTACGGCTTCCTTGATCCGCGCATCAGACTCGAATGAGCGAGAAACCATGAGCGCCGCAAAAGAGCCCATTCCAGCGAAGCCCAAGAGCCGCGTTCCGCCGCTCGACCAAATGCATGCGCCGCAGTCATTCATCCAGCGTGCGACATCCAGCATGGTCAAGGCGCGATATCCGGTGGTCGCGATCTTCTTCTTAACGCTGATCGCGCTCTGCGCCGTCTTCGCGTCGCATTTGGCGCCAAAAGACCCAAATCGTGTGGAAATTTTCTTGCGGCTCAATCCCCCGCTCAGCTACAACGAGCAAGGCCAGCTTGAGTCTGTTCTGGGAACCGATGCCGCCGGGCGCGATGTGCTATCGCGGCTGGTCTACGGCGCGCGGATTTCTTTTTTCGTCGGCTTGGCGGCCGTCGGTTTCGGCGGCGGCGCCGGCACCATTCTGGGGCTGACGGCTGGTTACCTTGGCGGCCGCGTCGACGACCTCATCATGCGCCTGGCCGATATTCAACTGGCCTACCCCTTCATCCTCTTCGCCATCATGATGCTTACGATTTTGGGCGAGGGCGTGCTTAACCTGGTCCTGGTCCTGGGCATCGGCCAGTGGGTGACCTACGCGCGCATCGCCCGCGCCGAGACGCTGGTGCAGCGCGAACGCGAATACGTCGAAGCCGTGCGCGCCTTGGGCGCCACGGAATGGCGCATCATGTTGCGCACCATCATGCCAAACATCCTGACGCCGCTGATCGTCATCGCCTCCTTCAACGTCGCCGGTGTCATCCTCTCTGAAGCGTCGCTGTCCTTTCTCGGTCTTGGCGTACCGGAACGCGTTCCCACCTGGGGCGCCATGCTGGCAAACAGCCGCACTGAATTATTGGGCGGCTCCTGGTGGCTGGCGGCTTTTCCGGGCTTGGCGATCATGTTCACCGTCGTATCGCTCAACATTCTCGGCGATTGGATGCGCGACTTTCTCGATCCAAGACTGCGCGGCTCGGGCCAAGGCTTATGAGCGACTTTCGTACCCTCCCCAAAGCATTGAGGGGAAGCGTAGTCTCCGAATCTCGGAGGCATAGATGAATAGTTTGCAGGGACAGGCGGCGGTCGTCACTGGTGCGGCGCAAGGGCTTGGCTATGTGATCGCCAAGGCCTATGTGAGCGAAGGCATGAAAGTCGCCCTGCTGGACGTCCGCGGCGACCTCTTGCAAGAAGTCACTGCCGAGATTACGGACGCGGGCGGCAATGCCCTGCCGATCACCGTTGACCTGTCAGATGCCGATGATACGCAAGCCGCTATCGATACGGTGCTTGCACACTACGGAACGCCCCGTGTCCTGATTCACAATGCCGCCCTGCTGATCACCCGTTCAATGCTGGAGATTACGCTGGCGCAGTGGCAGCACGAAATCAATATCATCCTGCAAGCAGCCTTCATCCTGAGCAAAGCGGTCTGGAAGCCGATGATTGAGGCTGGCGGCGGCAGCATCGTCTACCTCTCGTCCGGATCGGGCTACAAGGGCTTCGTTGAAGAAGTCGCCTACAACCCGGGCAAACATGGCGTTGAAGGCTTGATGAAATGCCTGGCGCTGGAAGGCCGGGCTTTCAATATCGCGGTCAACGCGGCCACGCCGGGCGCGCCGATCAACACGCCCATGTCCGATTCGAATTACACGGAAGCGCAGAAAAAGACCTGGGTCGATCCCGCCCTTTTGGCGCCCGCCTTTGTCATGCTGGCGAAGCAAGACGCCGCCGGGCTAACCGGGCATCGCGTCGCTGCCCGCGCCAATGGCAAATGGGATGCGATTGATTTGCTGTAGGTGTGCACCGACTGGTGTAGGGGCGAGGCGGGGACTCGCCCGCCGAACAATCGAAACCGTAGACACACGTGCGACAATGCCGCCGCCCACGCAAAATACCTTGCAGCCCGCTGTGTTTAGCTCCCCCTCCCTGAGTCGTCGGGGAGGGGGCCGGGTGGTGGGGTTCGCTGCCCGCAAAGTAAACAGGGGCGACGCGGTGACTCGCCCACCATGGTGCAAATCGTAGGGGCGAGGCGATGACTCGCCCACACAAACAGAATCGAGACACAAAGGATAAAAACATGGCCGAACATTACCTCGACGACAGCGTCACACAACCATTCTGGGACAACTCGGTCACGCCGCGCTTGACGATTGATCCGGGCGACACGGTCGTGATCGAATGCGCCGAGCCGGTCGGGCAGGTCACGCCCGATTCCATCGCCGACGATTTGGCCAAGCTCGATTTCAGCAAGATACACGCCTTGACCGGTTCAATCGCCATCAATGGCGCTGCGGTCGGCGACGCGCTTGAAGTGGAGATTCTCGAGATGCGGCACAAAGGCTGGGGCTGGACCGGGCATATCCCGGTCTTCGGCTTGCTGCAGGAAGACTTTGATTACCCCTTCATCCATCATTGGGAATTGGACGGCGATGTCTGCCGCTTCGGCGTAGGCGACATCACCCTCCCCTTCGAGCCCTTCCCCGGCTGCGTTGGCGTGGCGCCCGCGGAAAGCGGACGGCTGGATACCATCCCGCCGCGCATCAACGGCGGCAATGTGGACACGCGCGATTTGGTCGTCGGCTCGACTTTCTGGCTGCCGGTTCTGGCGGAAGGCGCTCTGTTCTCGACCGGCGACTGCCACAGCGCGCAAGGCCAAGGCGAGGTCAGCGGCACCGGCATCGAATCGCCCATGACCGTCACGATGCGCTTCAACATCCGCCGGGACTTGAACATCCGCGAATTGCAAATCCAGCGACCCAGCCCGATGACCAAGGTCGATAGCGCCGGCTACCACATCACCACCGCCCACGGTCCTGACCTGATGGAGAACGCCAAGAACGCCGTCCGCTACATGATTGAGTGGCTGGCGGCAAACCACCGACTGAGCGAGAGCCAAGCCTACTGCATCTGCAGCACTGCCGGCGACCTAAAGATTGCTGAAATTGTGGACGTGCCCAACTGGATCGTCGCCTTTCACATGCCGCTCAGCATCTTTGGTTGAGCGGGCTTTTGTACGACTGCCCTGCGGAGTGGCCGGGCAGGAGCGCCAAAGCACACGCATCGGCTACAATGTCCCATATCGCGAGCGCGAGGATAAGGGTTCATCGGATGGGTTTCATCATGCGCATACTCACAATAGTCGCTGCATTCGCACTGATGGCGACGGCGTCGTCGGCGCAAGCTGAAGCCGGCGACCTGCCGGCTTGCACCGCGGCGGACCTGGCCGCCCTGAGCCATAGCATAGACGGCATCTATGAACTCTTTGACCGGGTCGGCAGCTTTCGCGTCATGGACGATGTCTTGGCTTACGGTCACGCGCATCTCGAATGGCGGCACGGTATGTGGTCACTCGCTCCGCTGTGCGCGCCGGCCTTTGAAATCGCCATGCTCGCCAATCAACTTATCGGCGATTACGTGCCCTTGATCTTGCTAAACTCGCTCCCGGACGACTACGGCGAAAATCCTTACAAAGCCGGGCAAAGGAGCGGCCTGGCCAGGCTGGACGCGCTGCTCGCCGAATTGACGCCGCCGCCGCCCGCCGTCGATGCGCCCCCGGCCAGAACATTGCCGGCTTGTTCGGCTGACGAAATTCAGTTGCTGCTCACTTCGTTGTTCCCGGACTACCGCCGCCTGACAACCATGGCCAACGCCATTGAACTCACGGTCGATTATTTGGAATTCGCAGAGGCGCTGCAGGCCTGGCGCGCTACGCTCTTGACCCGGTATCCGCCCTGCGCGGAAGCGATCGAGTACGCATGGCTGGCCAGCCAAACCATCGGCGATGTATCGGCGCTGTTCGCCTTCCATTTCATGGGGCTTGAGATTGACGAGATGCCATACGACCAACCCGAACGCCAAGGCACCGGGCGATTGGGCGAGATCGAATTGTCACTGCGCGCTTCGCTGCCGTCGGCCGGCGAGTCAGGCGAATCCCCCCTTTCTGGCGCCGCCGACACGTTTACGCCGGAATTGCAGGCGCTCGTAGAAACCATGTTATATCAGGCAGTGACGCCAAGCGGAAGCAACTGGCGCGCCTGCACCGCCAATGAACTCTTGGCCATCATCGACCTCATACCGAATTACGACGCGCTCACCACCCGGCTGACGACAGTAGAGACCATGGACGCCCTGCTCGACTACAGCGCCGCGATGGTCGAATGGCGCGAAGGCCTGGTCTTTGACCTGCCGCATTGTGGCGAAGTCCTGGAAGTCGCCTGGATTATGAGCGAGCATCTGGGCGACCTGGCCCTGATCTATGCCCTATTTCTGATTGACGTCCCGGTTGGCGAGAGCCTGCTCTATCAGGAAGTAATGAACAATCTCTACGGCGTGCGGGTCTGGGCGGACATCCTGACGGACCAACTGGAGCAGCGCCAAGAGGGCCCCGAGCCAACCCTGGGCAGCGGCAATCTTCCAGATTGCAATGCGTCTGAATTGGATGCCATCAACAGAATGCTGGCCGATCACTACGCGCTTTATGACGCGACTGGCGTCATCGAAACGCTGGAGGGATACGTCGCCTTCACCGAGGCGCAACTCGCCTGGCGCGAGGTCCAGTGGGCGCGGCTGCCGCTATGCGGCGATTCCTTCGAATACTTGCTCCGCATGAACTGGACGAACAACGATACGACCGTCGCCGGCGTCCTCCATTTCTTCGCCGACGTCCCCTACGAAGACAATCCCTTTTGGCCCGCGACCGCAAGCTTCAAAGAACGGGCTGACGTCCTTCTGAACAGACTTAGAGGAATCGAAGCCGGTCAATAGGATTGAAGCGCGAAGTTGAGTTCGTTAGGCTCACTCAGGCGAGGACACGTCGAGAGCCTGCGCGGCGCGCAGCGCTTCTTCCAGCTTCCGAATCTTGGCTTGCGCTTTGGCGAGCCGTTTCCGCGCTTTTTTGCGCGCGAGCTTCTTCGCCTTCTTGAGGATGAATCTGTCGACTTTCTCCGGTATCATCTTGGACGCCTGCTTTTTCAGCGCTTTCGTCGCGGACTGCGCCACTTCCAATTCCGCCTCGGCCTTCAGCTGTCTGGCTTCCGCTTCTTCAAGACGCGATTGCAGATGGACGGTATCGGCTTCCAGCGCGAGCATTTGGTCATGAATCGCCTCCGCCTTTTCAAGCTCCTGCGCCAATTCCGCCTGACGCCGCTCGACCTCCGTCGCCAGCGCCTCCAATGCTTCACGTTCTCGCGCCAGCTTGTTGCGCTCCCGCGTCAGCAAACCGCGCGCCGTCGCCAGCCGCTTCCGCTCCGCCTTCATCGCCGCCAAATCCATCTCTGATTTGTCGCTCATAATGTCACCCGCTAACAAGGATTAACTTTCGTTAAATGTTCTTAACATTAACATAAAGCGAATACCAGGTCAAGCAAGCCCGCAGCCATCTTGCCCGGCGTCAGAGCTGCATCGCCGCTGCTATAATCTTCTTCATTAGCGCGATTATAGCGACGGGCACACACAAATGACCAATCACGAAATTAGCATCGCCTTTCAGACCGACAAGCGCGCGCGTGACTACATTGATCTGGCGAAGCTGGTCGACCAGTATGCCTTCGACGCGGCGACCGTCTACTGCGACGCGCCTTTTCATCCCAGCTACGGTCCGCTGCTGCTCATGGCGCCACATATTAGCAAGGCGCGTCTCGGTCCCGCGGGCATCCCGCCTTCGCGCATGCACCCCTTGGACATCGCGGCGCAAACCGCCTTGCTGGCTGATCTCGCGGCTGGCGGCGCCTACATCGGCCTGGTGCGCGGCGGCTGGCTGGCCGACCATGGCATTCGCGAGCTTGAGCCGCCCATCACCGCCATTCGAGAAGCGGTCGATATCATTCGCCTGCTGCTGGCCGGCGAGTCAGCGGGCTACGACGGGCGCGTCTACCAAATTGTCGAGCACGTCCGCGCTCCCTATCCCCTGCCATCGCGGCCGATTCCGCTGCAGATCGGCACCTGGGGCGAGCGGCTCGCCGCTTTGGCTGGCGAAATCGCCGACGAAGTCAAAATCGGGGGCTCGGCAAACCCCGACGTGATCCCCGTGATTGCCGAATATATCGCCGTCGGCGGGGCGCGCAGCGGGCGCGAACGCGGCGCCGTCAACATCGTCATCGGCGCGGTCTCGGTCGTCGATGACGATCGCGAAGCCGCCCGCTGGATCGCGCGCAAAGCCGTCTCGCTCTACCTGCCCATCGTATCCAAGCTGGATCCCACGCTGGAGATTGATCCCGACCTGATGGCGCGGGTGGAGTCGCTGGTCCATGCCGGCGATGACGACGCGGCGGCGCGGCTCATCCCCGATGATATTCTCGACCGTTTCATCTTCGCCGGGGAGCCAGCCGATATCATCGAACAATGCGCCCGCCTCTATGACGCTGGCGCCCAACGCATCGAACTGGGCACGCCTCATGGCGTCAGCGAAGCGGGTACGGGCATTCGCCTCATTGGAGAAGAAGTCATTCCGGCGCTGAAGCCTTATCTCGCCCCCGCTTGATTCAGACGCGAGGGAGCGCCCCGCCGCCAATGGCTTTTGCTATAGCGTCGAGTCTTTGGTAGAATCTCGCGCGTTCAGGCTTTGGTTCAAACAAACTCAAGGGCAACTGCGATGACTAGCAAAGTTCTGGGGATACTTCTTGTCTTCATTATGACCGCTGCGCTGGGAGCAAGCGCGCAAGGCAAGGAGGGCAGCTGTGTGGCCGGCATCCCGCTGCCGCCGCCCAGCGAAATCGACAGCGCCAATCCGGACTTTATGCGCGGCCTCGAATTCGCCATCGCCGAGGTGAATGCCGTACTAGGAGCGGCTGGCACGCTGATTTGCTTTGAGATTGGCGACATGGCTGCCGACAACATGCCGGCGGAAAGCGGCGTCGATGCTGAAGACGTTCAAGAAGACGACAGCGACAGGGCAATCCTCAATTCCCTAACCGAAGGCGAGGACGAGTTGTTGCGATTTATTGTCACCGCCAGCTACGAATTAAACGAGGGCGCCGACTGGCCAAGCCCTTGGGGCCACTATTGGCTGTATTCGAATCGGGGCGACCGCCACACGACCGCTCAGCCGCCCTTTGGCGAGATAGCGGGCGATTTTGATATGCCGCCAACTATCACGCGCCTGGCTGTCCTGCGGGAGGGGAACAGCCCGCGAGTCCACCAGGTGGAGTTTGCTCACCACGACAGCCCAGCTGACTGGCAGAAGACGAGAAGCAAATCGCTTTTCATCGCCGGCATTGATAGCAGCGGCGAAGCGCAATTGGTGGAGCTGACCGCAGACCGAATCACCCAATTGGATTTTGTGACCGTAGCCTGGTCGGTGCCCCCGCAACAGCGCGCCACGCTTTGGGAGTTCTTCGCTGACGTCGTTCCCAGCGACAGTGAAACGGAGATTTCCATCGCCTTCGTGCTCGCCGATGAGGGCACGGTGGCGTTACGAGATTCCGCTTGAGCGCTACGGCATTGGACGGGCAGCATCTATTTCGCCGCCGTCAGCCGCAGTCGCCGCTGGTGTTCACATAATGCGCGCTGATCCAGCCCAGTTCGCCCTTATCCACCACCTGGAACCAATTCGGCGTCCGCGCCAGCGCCTCGGTGATGCCGTTGAACCAGCGCATGATGGGTCCGGCGGGGCTTTCGCGCAAGTTGAGAATGTACAGGCTGTGGACCTCGCAGTTCTCCAGCGGAACCATCAGATCTAAGCTGTCGGCGATCATGTACGGGTCCCAAGCCAGGGTCGCGGTCGCCGTCGGCAGCGCCGCCCGCGTCGCTGTTGGCGTCGGCGACAGCACGATTGACGGCTGGCCGGGCATGAGAACCAGGGTGCCCGCTCGATCTAGCCGGGCGCAGGTCTTGCCGGCCCAGGCATAAGACGGCCAGCTCAAAACCGCCCGCGGCGCGAAGGCGGCATCCAGCAGCAGCAGCGACCCAATGCCGGCGAAACAGACCTCGGCGTCCACCCCCAGCGGGCTCCAGACATCAATGGCGGATATGAAGCCGGCATCGATAATCCATTGCACGCCGACGCCTGCCGCGTCGACCTCGCAGGAGTGCGCCTGAGGACTGTAGCTTGTCACCTTCGCGCCGGCCGGCAAGCAATTTCGATCTGGCTTCGCTGCGGGCGCGGTTGCGCCAATTCGCCACTCCGAGCTTGTATCGCCCCGTCCCCGCTGCCTCAGCCTGTTTGGTTGCGTGGCTGTCGCCGTCGGCGTGGCTGTCGCCGTCGGCGTGGCTGTCGGCGTATGCGAAGGCGTCGGCGTTGGATGGGTAAGCAGGACGTCAGTCGTTGCGACAGATTCAGTCCCGCCGTCGCAGGTGTAGGTAAGTGAGACGGTATAGACACCCCAATCCGAATACACATAGCTGTGTTGTGCGGGATAGGGGCTGGCAATATCGGTTGATTGGTCGTCGCCCCAGGCGATACTCCAGGTTCCAGCGCCGGTGCATTCGTTCGTCGTGATCTCGACAGTTACAGATCTGTTTGGATCGTTCTGGCTAGACACAGCGACTGAGGCTTTGCGCGCCGGCAGCGGCGTCGGCGTATCTGTTGGCGTACAGGGGACTTCGACATTCCCCGAGACCGACCCGGTTCGGCCGCCCAAGGTCGCTCTCGCAGTGACCGTCACCGTACCGCAGCTGCTGCCGACCGAGCGGTGAACGAGCGTGCGATTAGGGCAGCGAATGTCCCCCGTTATCGCCCCGCTAAAGGTACATATCAAGGAAGCCCGGGGATCGGTTTCCGTCATAATGAACACACGCTCATTGACGTAGCGGAGTGCCTTAAACGACACCTCCAGCGGCACCAGCGTATTCGTGGCTGTTGCCGTTGCCGTTGGCGTCGCCGTCGGCTCCACTAAGGTGACGCTGTCTGAATACATATCCGCGTCGTAGCCTGAACATTGGTACGAGAGCTTGATGGTATAGCTTCCCCAATTTGCATAGGTGTGGCTGTAATTCTGATACCATTGATTGCTAACATTTTCTGAACTGCCATCACCCCAAGCTAGCGTCCATGTTCCGGCGTAGTTGCATAGGTGTCCCTTACCTACGATGGTAACCGTTCTGGAATCGTGATTAACGCTCACAAGGTTCCACCAGGCTTCCCGCGGTGTCTGGGCAGACGCAGAACCGGCCAAGACGCCCAACAAGACAGCGAACAGGAGGAAAAGCTGGCTCCCGCGCCGGGACCATTGACGAGTCTGGAGGCGAATCGCCTGCGCCGGGAGAAAAGCGACGCGGGCCAGAATGTTGAAGATATTGACCATGCACATCGCCCTAGAATGCGCCTGTCTTACCGGCTGAGGACAAAATCTGGCGTGAGCTTCATGGCGGTCTGTACGCTACTGCGATGCGCCTTTTTTGAGCTAGTTCTCACTCATTTACACTTAATAGATACATTCAGACAAAGTGTATTATTTCGTTAGCTTACATCCATAGTGGGATAATATATCATATCCATCTGAAACTGGCAATGACCCAGCCCTTGCAGGCCTGGTGCGGCGCCTGCGCCTATTTCTGTCGTGAGTTCTATACGGGGGATTCGCTCGTTGCCCTGCGCGCAGGCTCTCGTTATACTACTTACAGTCACTTAACGAAAATCGAACTTGAAGGAAGGAAAACCGCAATGATCAAGAAATGCCTGATCATATCCTTGGTAGTCATCATGACGACCATGCTCGGCGCGACCGCGACAGCGCAGGACGACATGGAGATTTACGTGCTCGGCGTCGCGCTGCCATTTACCGGCTCTTTTGGCACATTTGGCCAAGATTTCGAACGCGGCATCGACCTGGCGGTGGCGCAGATGAATGCCGAATTGGAGGCGGCTGGCTCGGCAATCCGCTTTGAGACGGCAAGCGCCGATACTGAGCAGACGCCCGAAGGCGCCGCGCGCGCTCTGCAGACGATTGTCCAGACTACCGGCGCGCAAGTCGTCGTCGGTCCCTTGACCACCTCGGAAGTGCTGGGCGCCAAGCAATTCGCCGATGAAAACGGGGTCATCATTGTGGCCATGGCTTCAAGTGGTCCGGCAGCTTCCATCCCCGGCGACAACATCTTCCGCGTC
Organism: Chloroflexota bacterium; assembly: GCA_011523705.1. Taxonomy (GTDB): domain Bacteria; phylum Chloroflexota; class Anaerolineae; order Aggregatilineales; family Phototrophicaceae; genus UBA6055. The sequence goes on from WTGC01000125.1 coordinate 11,315, forward strand.
ATCTACCCGCCCGATACCTTTTCATCCAAAGCCTTCGCCTCTATCGCGCTGGAACGCGGCCACCAGAATATGGTTGTGCTCTATGTCGACGACCCATTTGGCAATGGCATGAATGAGCAGTTCATCAAGAATTACCAAGCCAATGGCGGCGGCGAGGTTGCCTCCTTTGGTTATGCGCCGCAATCCACCGAGCTCTCGGCTGAAGCCGCCGCCGTCAGCGCCGCTCTGGCCGGCTTCGGCGAGGATGCCGGCTTTTTCTGCGTCTGCTTCCCCGGCGCGGCTGAGGCTTTTGTGCAAGTCTCCCAGATTGACCCGATCTTGACCTCGGTCAAGTGGATGGGCAACGAAGCCATGACTTCGGATGAGATGCTGGAAGACCCGGGTCATGCGCAAACTTTGGCCAATGCCGATTTCGTCACCGTTTCCCAATCGGCTGAATCAACACCGCTGACGCCGATCTTCCACGCCGATTTTGTCGCCATGTTCGACAAAGAGCCGGGCATCTTCACCAATTACGCCTTTGACGCCGCCAACATCGCCATGCTCACTATGCTCGCCGCCGGCAACGATGGCGCCGCCGTCAAGTCGATGCTGCCCTTCATCAGCAACCATTACATCGGCACGGCGGTGCAAGCCTTCCTCGACGAAAATGGCGACCAGGCAATCGCCAGTTACGGCATCCGTCAGGTGGCTGAAGACGGCTCCGGCTTCGTGCTGATCGGCTCTTACGACGGCAACACCGATACGATCACCTACAAGTAGGGTCGGCTGCTACTTGCCTTCAAACGCAATTGTAGACACGCGCGCGACAATGCTGCCGCCCACGCAAGATACCTTGCAACCCGCCATGTTTGGCTCCCCCTCCC
>WTGC01000010.1 GCA_011523705.1 Chloroflexota bacterium
ACCGGCAATGTGCATATCCGCCAGGTCAATCCCAACGTCTTGACCATCCTCGAAATCATGAAGCGCGATGTGCCGGTTTACGCCGGCATCGACCGGCCGCTGATCACGGAGTGGGAGGACGCGGCCGAATTTCACGGTGGCGATGGGCTGGGCAATTACCGCGACCGCCCCGCCCTCACCCGTTCCATCGAAGACGAGCACGCTGTATTGGCGCTGCTGCGGCTCGCGCGCGAGTACGAAGGCGAGCTGACCCTGATCGCGCTCGGTCCCTTGACCAACATCGCCGCCGCCGTCCGGCTTGATCCCGCATTCCCGGCGCGCATCAAGCAATTCGTCTTCATGGGCGGCACCATCGCGGCCCAAGGCAATACGCCCATCGTCACCGCCGAATACAATATCTGGACCGACCCCGAAGCAGCCGCCATCACGCTGGCCGCCTTTGACGACGCCACCATGCTCAGCTGGGAGACGACCCTGACGCACGGCTTCCCTTGGGACCAGTTCAACGCGCTGTGTGAAATCGACACAGTCAACGGGCGCTTCTTCCGCGATATCTCGCATGAGACGGCGCAACGGCTGCAAACGACATACGGGCGGCCCGCCTACCTGCTGCCCGATCCGCTGGCGATGGCGATCACGCTGCGCCCCGACTTGATCCGCCAGAGCGGCAAATTCTTCACCACGGTCGAGCTCAACGGGGCGCATACGCGGGGCCAGACCGTGATCGATTACACCGGCATCAGCGGGCAACCGCCTAATGTCAACATCATCCAGGCGCTGGATACCGATGGCGTCTATGAGTTGTTTGTCGATGCGCTGTCTCAGACTTGACCCCTCACCCCCCGGCCCCCTCTCCCACAAGGGGAGAGGGGGAGCTAGATTTGGCGGATTTCGCAGCAAACTGTAGCGCAACACAAGAATTGATCCGCCTGTGTGTTTAGTTTTAGCATTTGAACGCCTTTCTACGTAATATTTGCCGTACACACCGAGCCTTGTAGGGGCGACCTACCAGGTCGCCCGCCGATTTTGGCATACATGAGAGACGGGCGACACAAGTGTCGCCCCTACACGTCGACCCGTATGTGGATACAATCTATGCATGCAACTCGACGAACGAATCGCCAGATTGCTCTCCGCTATCACCGCCGACCCAGCCCTCACGCCGGAGGCACTCTTCGCCCGCCTCTCGCGATTGCTGGCCGCGCCCGCGCCCGCCAACAGCTGCGCCCTGCCCGGCGCCGTCGGCGATGTGATCATGGCGCTCGCCGATGAACTCGGCTTGACCTGCGCGCCCGTCGCCTCGACCGCGAACCTCGCCATTGAAATTGGCGACCGTGCCGCCCCGCTCGACCTGCTGGTCAGCGCCCATATGGATCGCCCGTGCTTCCGCGTCCGCAACCTGGACGAGGCGACCCTCTACCCGCTCTGCGCCATCCGCGTGCCCGGCGATGGCTATACATGTGGGGCGATTGCCCTGCGTTACATCGACGGGCGCCTGACCACCGCCGCGCAAGGACAACTGCGCTTCGACCGGCGAGGCGGCGACCATCGCATCACTTTTGAGCCAACCAACGGCGAGCTCCATAAGGGCGACACGGTGATGATGCAAGCGGCGCCCCAATTGCGCGACGGGCTGGTCATTGGTACCGGTCTGGATAACGCGATTGGCGTCCTGCTGTCGCTGTTCTCGGCTTATTCGCTTGTAAAATACGCCGCCGACGCCATCGCCGGGCGCAAGGTCCTCTTCGCCTTCACCGATCAGGAAGAGGGTCCGCCCATCGGCCTCTTTGGTCAGGGCGCCGCCCGCCTATCGCAGGCAATTGAACAGCCCCGCCTCGGCTTCATCAATATTGACGGGCATAACCTCGACGAAGCGGCGGGCCACGTCTTGGGCGTCGGCGCGTCGCACGCTTTCGTCTCCGGCGATGGGCGCGGCTCGGTCGTGCCAATGGATTATCAGGCGCTGGCACAGTCGCTGTCGGCGCAGGTCAATCGCGCGCGTCCGGGCACGGCGCGCATGAACTACAGCTACGTCTCTCGCAGCGACGATATGCTGCTGAGTCTCTGGTCGCGCTGCTTGGGTTTGACCGGCGTCATCGTGGCGAATGCGCATACGACCGAGGAGACGGCGGCGCTAGGCGATATTGCCTCGGCCGCGCATTGGATCCCGGCTTTCATCATTTCAGTCTTGAATCTGGCGCGCTAAAACCCCCGCCCCAAACC
>WTGC01000114.1 GCA_011523705.1 Chloroflexota bacterium
GCCGCCCGTTCATCTTCGAGCCGCTATAGAGCTTCTGCCAGATCGCCTCCGGCTGCAGCGGGTCTTCGCCCATCAGCATCTCTTCCAAGCCCAATCCCATGATATGCGTGCCCATCGCCTTGATGCAGGCGCGCGCGATCCAGGGATTCACATCGGTCTCGCCGATGCCGACGATGCCCTCATCGGTGTGGATTTCGATTACCAGATTGTCCTGCGCCGATGAACAGGCTTCCGTATGAAACTCGGGCACCAGCAGAACATGGCAGTCTATGCGAGTGATTTTCATGATGTTTCCTGTCGTTTCCTATTTTGTTCACCACAGTGGCACAGAGGACATAGAGAAAAAATCTGGAATCCAATTTCCCAAGTTCAAGACGAAAGCAGAAGGCAAGTTAGATTGGTCGCCGCTACTCGCAACCTGATGTCTTTCATGTTCACTTCGAGCAGACTGTCTCCCATTAGGTCAATCACTTGCGTGTATCCGTCAGCGCTGATCGTTTCAGTCACGGGCTCAGGCGTCGGATTGATGAAGAACCATGCTTCCCGTCCCTGCCATTCTCGCCGCCGTCGTAACAGCACACCGCAGCGATCGCCTTCGACGCCCGCTCTCAGCAGCAGCGCCTCCAGCAAGGCATCCGTATCCGCATCCGATTTACGATAAGCCAGCGCGCTGAAGCCGGCGAAAGTTCCCAGCAGAACAGCCTTGCCCGCGCCCGCGCGATTCATCACCCCAACGACATCGTCGCCTCGCTTCAGTATGGCTTCGCCGGTGGTCGGCTCCAGGCCTTGCAAGTAAAAGTTGGCGCGTAGCTCCAAACCGGCAAACTTGCCAATGCCGCTCAATACCGTCGGCGGATCGAACTCGCCGAAACGGCGTTCTTGCGGCATCCAACGCGGCGCGCCGCCCGGCTCCTTGACCATCGCCAGCTCGCGATGTCTTGCCCCGAATAGCGCTTCGCCCCCATCGACGAGCTGCGTCAGCGTAGCCCAGCCATACTTGTCCCAGCGGCCCGGGCATGCTTCCGCAATCAGCAGGCCGCCGGCCTCGACATAGGCGCTCAAGCGCCCAAAATAATCGCCATCCAGGCTGAGCGGCATCGTCAGGATCGCCGCCCGGTATTGCGCCAGCTCTCCCGCGGAAACCTCTTCCGCATCCAGGAAATCGACCTGAATGCCCAAGCGCCACAGACGCGCGTACCAGCCCCGCATGTTGTAGCGATAGTGGTGGATGACATCGCCATTGCAGGCTTGAAAGAAATGATAGGCGTCCTCGTTGACCAACAAAGCGACTTGCGCGCGCGGCGGCTGCGCCTGCGAAAAGAAGTCGCCCTGCGCCTGAATCGCCTGGCCAATTCGACTGACCGCTTCCATGCGCTCGCTGCTATCGCCGATGGGATCGAGCAAGCCGAAGCCATTCGCCTCTTTCCAGAAGCGCTCGACGCGGTGGTTCCAGAAGCTGATGCCAGTCATGCCGCAGGCCAGCCCGGCCAGGATCCAGACGCGCAGATCACTCGGCGTCGGCTTGCGACCGTAGTGCAGCGAGGTCGAGATCGGACCGCCCTGGAATTCGGCGCCCCAAAGCGCGCGATCACGCCCATTATTGCCGCGCGCCAAATCGGTACAGAGCATCATCTCTTCCCAAATCTCGTTGAGCAGCGCCGCGTCTTCGCCCTCGACCGGATCGTCCCAAGGATGGCCATTGTTCCATTTGGGATAATTGCTCGTGCCGAAGTAATCGCCGACGCGCGCCCAGCGCCATTCCGCTCCCGAGCCGATACGCGGCGTATCGGCATGGCTGAAGACTGGCCGCTGATAAGGATCATTCTCGCGCAGCGCCTTCGTCTTGAAAGCCAACTGCCGCGACATATAGACATCGTCCATGAAATAGCGCCAGTCAATGAAAGGCGCCAGCGGCTCCTCGCGGCGTGGCGGCTCGACCTCGTCCCAGTCGCCGTAGTTGATTTGCCAGGTCGCGTTCAACGCCGTCAGCGCGCCATACTTCTCCCGCAGCCATTCGCGGAAGCGCGCCAGCGTGTGCGGGCAATAACAGAAGCCCAGCTTCCCGGCCATATTCGGCCAAAAGCCGATTTCCTGAAAGGTATTCCAAGCCCAGATATTCTTATATTGCCCCAAAGTCCGCGCCAGTTCAGCGATGAAGCGCGCCGCCGCCTCGCGCGCGCCGGGATGATCCCAACAAGGTCCCGGTTTGCCATCCATCGGGATCGTATATTGCGTCGGTTGGTTGTGCCGCCGGCCATCGCTGTAGACGAAGTGGCAGTCGGGATACTTGCGCCAAAGCCAAGCCGGCGCCTGCTCCATCGTCAGACCCAAATAGACGCCCAGATTCAGCTCATCGGCGCGCTTGACCACAGCTTCGACGCGCGAAAAATCGTATTCTCCCTCGCGACTCTCGTCAGCCGACCAATGCTCCTGAATCTTGATCATGTTGAAGCCGCAGTCTTTCAGCAGGGGCAGATCGCGCAGGACGCCGTCCAGGTCAAGGCAGGGCTCGCGGTAGACATGCGTGCCCCAAGGAAAAACGCCACCGCCGAAGACGGGTTGCATTGTCATAGGATCGCTCCCGCATGCCTTTGGTCTACCCCCCTCGGTCCCTCCGTATCAACGGGGGGAAGCGCATTCTGCCGGGTTGGGATAACAATGATGTTGCAACCGAACGCTAGCATGAAACATCACATCCTTACGGTTGGCTCTGTGCCCTCTGTGCTCTCTGTGTTGTTACTCACACGACTCGCTTGCCCTTAATTCTGTGGCAAATCATAGAATTCACGACGCCTACTCCTTCACCGCGCCCAGCTTGATGCCCGAGATGAAATAACGCTGCAAGAAGGGATAAACGACCAGGATCGGCACCGTCGCCACGATGATCTGCGCGCCGCGGATCGCCCGGTCGGACAGGCGCTGCAAGTCCTGCGGGTTGATGCCCACCTGCGTCAAATCCAGCGTGACGATGACAGTGCGCAAGAAAGTCTGCATCGGATAATTGGCGGTATCGGTCATGTAGATCAAGCCATCAAACCAGGCGTTCCAGTGATTCACCGCCGAGAACAGCGTCAAGGTCGCGATGGCGGGCAGCGACAGCGGAATGTAGATGTGCCACAGCACGCGCCAATGCGAAGCGCCGTCAATCACGGCCGATTCCTCCAGCTCCTTCGGCACATCGCGGAAGAAATTCATCATCAGAATCACGCTGAAAATCGGCACGGCATTGGGCAAGATCAGCGCGCCCAGCGTATTCAGCAGGCCCAGACTGCGAACGACGAAAAATGACGGGATCAACCCGCCGTCGAAGAGCATGGCGAAAACGAAGAACCAGATGCAAATCGTGCGCCCCTTGAAGACGCGCGCCGTCTTCGAAAGCGGATAGGCTGTCAAGATCACCAGCAGCATGTTCAGGCTCGTGCCGGTCAAAACGCGCAAGACGGATATGAAAAAGGAGCGCAGAAAATTGCGCGAGCCCATCACCTGTTCGTAATTCTCCAGCGTGAAGTCGATCGGCCAGAACGACACGAATCCACCGGTCGCTGGCGCCCGCCCACTGAGCGACACGGCAAAAATATGCACCAGCGGCAGCAGGCAAAGAATGGCGAATCCCGTCAGAAAGACGTAGTTGACGCCATCAAAAAGGCGGCTGAACCAGGTCCGGTCGTGAATCACGGCGCTGCCCTCACAAAATCCGATAACCGGCGTAGCGATCGGCCAGCCAATACGAAAGCACAATCAAGAAGAAACCGATGAAAGACTTGAACAGCCCCACAGCGCCCGCCAGGCTCCACTGCGCTCTGATCAAGCCGACGCGATAAACGTAGGTATCGATGATGTCGCCAGTGCGGTATACCGCCGGGTTGTAAAGCGTTAGGATCTGCTCGAAGCCGGCTTGCAAAACATCGCCCAGGCTCAGCGCCGCCAGCAGCACAATCGTCGGCCGTATGCCCGGCAGCGTGATATGCCAGATGCGGCGGAAGCGCCCGGCGCCATCAATCGCCGCCGCTTCATGCAGCACGGGATTGATCGCCGTCAGCGCCGCCAGATAGACGATGGTCGAAAAGCCGACATTCTTCCAAAAGCCCGACGCGATCACCGTGCCGCGGAACCAGTCGTTGCTGCCCAGCCAAAGCTGCGGCTCAATGCCGATACTGCGCAGCGCCTGATTCAAAATGCCGCCAGCGGACAAGATGTCGAGCAAAATCCCGCCCAGCACAATCCAGGACAAGAAATGCGGCAGATAGATCAGCGTCTGAATCGAGCGGCGGAAGAGGATGCGGCGCGCCTCATTCAGCAGCAGCGCCAGGATGATCGCCCCCAACTGATCGGCCACGATTTTCGAAACCGAGATGATCAGCGTATTGCTGAATATCCGCCCGAACTCAGGCGCCAAGAACAGGTCTTCGAAATTCTCCCAGCCGACCCAGGGCGAGCCAGCGAATCCTTTCGCGGGGCTAAAATCCTGAAAAGCGATGACCACGCCATACATCGGATAGTAGCGAAACAGCAAGACGAAGACGATCCCGGGCACGATCATCACGTAAAGCGGCCAGGCGCGCTTCATGTATTGCTTGAAAGTCATGCGGCTGCCAATGCCTGTCTCGCGACCATCGCTCACGCACAGCACAAGCTGTACGGGCGAGCCGGCGGCTCGCCCCTACAATTCCTCATTTACAGCGGTGGGGGTGAATTCAGACTACATCTGCCCGTGCCACCATTCGTTGACTTCATCCGTGATGCGGTCGCCGCCGCCCGAGCGCCATTCTTCGACGAAGGCGTCGAAGCGGTCCAGCGGCTCCTGCCCATTGATGATATTGATGTAAGTCTCGGCTTCCAAGCCATCCAGCGATGCGCCCGCCCGCTCCATCGTGCGCGTCGGCACGGTCAGGAAGTGGTTCTTGATGCCATCGGCTTCCCAGTGATCCACCGCGAATACATTCGCCTCGTCCCACAGCACCGAGAGCGGATCGCCACCTAGAAACGCATCCATCAGGGCGTCGCGTTCGCCTTCCGGCGTATTCGCCCAGACATTGCGGCGCTCCTTGATCCAGTTCGTTTCGTAGAAGGGATCAGTGCGGCTGCCGCCATTGGTGCCCGGCGGACCCCAAATATGCTTGGTGTCGTCATAACCATTGAGATCCAGCGTGCCGCCCATCGGGTCAATTTCGCCCTCATCGTCCCGCCAGAAGTAGGCCGTGCCTTCGAAACCGTGGTAGCGATTCTTCGGGTTCTGCAGTAATTCCGCCCACCAAGCCATCTGTTTCAAGACCAGGTCGACATGCTCGAAGCCCTTGCGGAAGACATAAACCGTATCGGGCACCGGGTTGCTCCAGGCTTTCTTCTTAATGCCGGTTGGTCCGGTGGGGATATCGCCGAAGGCCCAACGCGCGTCCGGATCGTTGGCGACGCTGTCCGGCAAGCCATAGACCGCGCCAAAGGCGGGCGAATACATCAGGCCAGCCAGATTGCCGCCGATATGCGTGCCCGAATTCTGCCAGGGCGCAAAGGTGAAAAAGTCCGGCGCCAGTAGTCCCTCGCTATACCATTGCCGCAAAGTGCCGAGCGCTTCCTTAATCTCGGGCCGCACACTGTCATATTGCAGGTCGCCGTTTTCGTTCGGCGTCCAGAATGTCGGCATCACGCCCCAAGCGCCGAAGATGGGATCGAGCGAGCAATACCAGGTGTTGACTTGCCGGTTGGCGGCGATGCCGAGCGTGGTGCCATCGCCGCCCTGGCCCATATCCGCCTCGACGAAGGCGGTCATCACCGCGTGCAATTCGTCTATCGTTGTCGGCGCGCTCATGCCGACAGCGTCAAGCCAATCCTGCCGGATCCACAAGACCTTGTCGTTCTGCGCCGCCTGCTCGATATAAGGCACGCCCATCTTGCGCCCGTTGACCTCCGCCAGGCGCCAGGCGATGCCATCGCTGAAACTCATCGCCTCCTTCAGCCAGACCGGATGCGCGACTTCGTCCCAGACATCGGTGATGTCTTCGATCAAGTCGTTGTCCAGCAGCTCGGAATAGATCTGCAGCGGCACCGTCTCCATGAAATCGGGCAGTTCATCGCTGGCGATGGCGAGATTGTATTTCTGCAAGACCTCGCCCTCATTGTCCGTCCAGGTGAAGGCCAGCTTCCAATTGATGCCGGTGACCGCGGCGTTCAAGCGCGTGAAGTTCGAATTCTCGATGTCGTCGCCATCGGCGAATTCCCATGGACCGCGCCTGCTGCCCGTAATCGTCACCGGCGGATCGACTGGCATGCCCTCTGGGATGGGCGGCAAGGTCGTCGTCCAGCCGCGCGGATTGTTCGGGCTGCCCGGATGGAGTTCAGCCGGGATATCGCCCATGCCTTGCGCCAGCACCGGCGGCAGGCCGGCGCGCATCATAAGCGCCGCCGCCAAGCTTGTGCCGCCAAGCCTCATGAAGTCCCGCCGCGACGGCTTCAAGTCCGATGTGTTGTAGGGGAATTTCTTATTCATCATAACTCCTCAACGAGATCACTAGACCAATTCTCGAACGGAAGATGATGCAGCCATAGGCGCCTCCTTATTCCTCAATCGGCGATTCGCCGGTGGGCTCGCTTTCAGTCTCGGTCGTCAGGGTGATGACCGTCTGCCAGACTTCGCTGCTGAACTGAATGTGATCGCGCATGAGGTCCCCGGCTGCCTCCGCGTCACCGCTGGCGATCGCGTCGAAGATCGCCTGGTGCGTGCCGCCGCCCTCAGCTTGAGCCGGCAAACTGTCGGATTGCGTCTCGCGCAGCACCTCCTCCAGTAGATCGACGAGGTTGCTGACAAATTGGCTGATTATGGCGTTGTGGCTGGCTTCGCCGATGCGCCGGTGAAAATTGAAATCGGCTTTTAAGTAAGCCTGCACGCGGTCCATGTTGGCCTGCATCGTCCGCAGTTCCGTTTCGATCAGATCGATTTCCTGCGGCTTTGCGCGTTCAGCCGCCGCCCGCGCCGCCTCCACCTCGATCATCTTGCGCGCGTCCAGCAACTCCATGATGGTGCCGCCCCAGGTGGCGAAGCTGAGCCCAAGAATCCGCCCGAAGCTCGCGCCCGTATTGGTCGTCAGAAAGGTGCCCTCGCCAACGCGCGATTCCACCAAGCCCACCGCTTCCAGCACCTTGAGCGCCTCGCGTACGCTGTAACGCCCCACGCCCAGCGCATCAGCAAGCGCCCGCTCCGATGGCAAGCGCTCGCCCAAGCGTACGGCGCCGGACAAAATGTAATTCTTCAATTGCTCGAGCGTTTGATCTCGGACGCTGGCTTTTTCAATTGTCTTCAAGCCGGACAGGCTCGGCGGGGAATCCTTCACGCCGATCCTCCTCTTTACCATCGCCATATTGGTCAGTGGTGTTACCAATTCTAGGGCAGTTTAGCAAGCATGTCAAATCGCCGCCATTTCTAAGCCTGGCGGCCGCCTCGTTTGAAGCCCCTGGTCATGCTATGAGGCGGTTTGTTATTCAGTGTGAGCGCGATACATTCGCCGCCACCGGGCTGTCGTGCAGCGGCAGGCGCGGAAGTTGCGAACTGGCGCAAGGCGCCTCGCCCGTCGTCTAGACAAAAAAAGAGCGTCCGAATTACACCCCTAATCCGGACGCCCATCGCAGTGTATGCAGCATTCCTCTCCGATACACTGACGCAAAACCAAGCTCTCGTTCGCGCCTCGGCATCGGGCAATCCTGCGCGCGAAACTGACCACAGTATACCGCATTCGCTCCCTTACGCACAAGCGATTTGGCGCTAAACTCGGCGGGAGATTGGACAAAGATTCCCTGGCGAGTTCCGCGTGCGTTCAGGGAAAAACTACGCTTGTGCCGTGCTCATTTTTCGTGCGCTGGAATCGCTCGAAAGCTACAGCGTCCGCCGGAAAAACTCGACCGTCGCTTCGACCATTTGCGGCAAATAGGCGTGGGCAACGCCCTCGTAAAGCACGAGCTCCAGCTGGTCGCCGGCGCCCCGCTCACGATAAACCGCGCCCGCGTACTCCATCACCTTGTGAATCCCGGATATCGGCGAGAGCGGATCAAGGTCGCCGGTCAGGATCAGTTGATGCCGCGGCGCGGTGGCCGCGACGATATGCTCCATGTCGATCCCAGACGCCAGAACGCCCGGCACATAGTAATAGATGCCATGCCCGGCCAGATCACCGACATCGGCGAAGTCGCGATAGCGGGTCATCTGCGAGATCGGCACGACCGCTTTGACCGACTTGTCCAGCGCGCCCACCCAGGTGCTGCGCGACCCGCCCAAGCTCATGCCAGCCGTCCCAATGCGATCTTCGTCCACCTCAGTCCGACTCTTCAAATAAGCCAGCGCGCTCAAGTCGTCATGCACCATCATGCCCCAAAGCGTCCGGCCCTGCCACAGAAAGCGTTTGAACAAGGATAGTTCGGTGGCGCCGCCGCGCTCGCGCTCGCCCGCCGGTCCCTGATGTTCGCGCTGGCCGAAGCCATAGGCATCGATCGCCATTACGATGAAGCCGGCCTCCGCCAGCGCCAAACCCGGCGCGTAGCCATTCTCCCGAATCTTGATCGCCGCATCTTTGCCCAAGGAATATTTGCCGCCATGCTCGTGATGATAAAGCACAGCCGGCGCCGGATATTCGATGTCGTTCGGCAAGATGAGATAACCGTAGACGGTGTCGCCGACGCCGTTGACGAAAGAAAAATGCTCCAAGGAGTACGATTCTTCCTGCCGCGTCGATATCAGCGATGCCTGCGGTAAGGCCGGCGCCGGAATATCACCCAACAGTTTCCACATCTTCGCCCGCGTCGCCTGCGGATCCATCATCAGTCCCATTCGATCATCATCCCCATCGCGTCTTTGTCCCAATTAGCGAGCTGCGCATAAGCCGCCGGGAACTCGCGCCAATTATAGCGATGCGTGATGAGCGGCGCCGTCTGCACGCGGTTCCGAGCCATCAAGTCGAGGCAGACCGCGTACTCGCGCATCGGCGTCCAGTAGCCCGGGCTGTTTTCCCATTTTGGTCGCGTGCTCTCGTGCGCGCCGATGACCAGCAGTCCTTTCTTATGCACATCGCGATAAAAGTTAACCTCGCTGGTGAGGCCGCGCGTGCTTCCCGCTAGCACGACGCGCCCCCGAGGCGCGGCCAATTGAAAAGCCGTGACCACCGCCGCCGGCGCGCCCGTCAACTCAATGACGACTTCGGCGCCCGCCGCACCCAGCCAAGCACGCAACTCGTCCGGCGCGCGAACATCACTGACCAGCGTCTCGTCCGCCCCCACTTGCTTCGCCAATTCCAAGCGTCGCTCGTCTAAATCAATGCCGACCACCGGCACAGCTCCAGACAGTTGCGCCAGCCGCATCGCCAGTATGCCGACGACGCCCGCGCCCAATACCGCGACCGATTCACCCAACTCTATCCGCGCCTTGCGCACACCCTGCATCGCGATCGCCATCAGCGCGAAGAAAGCCGCTTCTTCATCCGCCACTTGCGCCGGAACGCGAACGCAGTCCGCGGCCGCGACCAGCGCATGCGATTGATGCGCCGCCCGGCTGACGACGCGATCGCCGCTCTTCAGCGCCGCCACCTCGTCGCCGACGGCGATGACCTCGCCGACGAAACTATAGCCGGGACAAAACGGGAATTCCGGATCCGTATTATCAAGATTGAGGAAGAAGGCGCGTTCCGTGCCCGGGCTGATCAGCGTATTCAGCGCCCGCAGCAGCACCTGCCCCTTCTGCGGCGCCGGCGGATCCATCCACTGCAGCTCCACTTGACCGGGCGCCGTGACAACGACGCGATGCCCGCGCATCACTTCATCCCGGTGGTGGCGATGCCAGTCGTGATGAAGCGCTGCAAAAAGGCGAACACCAAGGTGATCGGCAACAGCGTGACCACGGTCATGGCCAATACGTAATGCCACTGTATCTGCAGCTCGCCCTGAAAGGCGTTCAAGCCAACTTGCAGCGTGAAATAATCGTTCTGGCTGAGCACGATCAGCGGCCAGAGAAAATCGTTCCAGCGCCACATCACCGAAAAAATCGCCAGCACCGCCAGGGCGGGCCGCGCCAGAGGCAGAATGATGCGCCAATAGATGTGCCATTCGCTGGCGCCGTCAATCCGCGCCGCATCCAGCAGCTCGTCCGGGATCGTCAACATATATTGCCGCAGCAAGAATATGCCTGTCGGCGTCGCCGCGCCGGGAATAATCACGCCCCAGAGGTTGTTCTTCCAGCCGATGCTCGTAATCACCAGGAAAACCGGCACCAAGATCACCGTTATCGGAATCATCAAGGTCGAGATGAATAGCACGAAGATCGCGTCCCGCCCCTTGAACTGATACTTGCTCAGGGCAAATGCCGCCATGCTATTGATAATCAACGTGATCACCGTCGCCACCGTCGTCACGACGATGCTGTTCTTGAGATAAGTAAAGAAGTCGAAGTTCTCCAACTCCACCAGTGGATCGAGATAATTCTCCCATGCCAGCCGCACTTCTTCGACCGGTTCGCGCTGCCTGATGTTGACCTTGATGACATCGGCGCTCGGGTTAGCCGGGTCGACCATTTGCGCTTCAATGCCGACGCGCCGCACTTGCGCCAGCTCGCGCACAGTGCCGTCATCCAGCGTGACCATGAATAGCGGCAGCGGTTTGTCGTGCCCCTCAACTTCCACTTGCACCTGCTGATAAGGCAGCAATGGCGGCGGATACTTCACCAGACCGGCCTGCGTTTTGAATGACGAAAATACCAGCCAAAGCACAGGACCAAACATCAAGAATGTGCCAACTGTCAGATACAGGTATGTCATAACATCGGAGGTATCGATCCGCGCCCCGCCGCTGCGCTTGAGCAAAAAACTCGATACGGTGATTCTGTCCGCCGTCATCACCCAATCCCTACGACAAGCTCGACTGATTGCCGAGCCGCAATTGCAGCAGCGTCAAGATCAGCAGCGACACACCCAGCACCATCGAAGCCGCCGCTGACAATCCGAAGAGCTGAATCTGATTGGAAAAGCCAGTGGTATAGATATACTGCACCATTAGCTGCGTGCGCGTGCCCGGTCCCCCGCCCGTCAAGACGAAGATTTGGTCGAACATTTGCACCGCGCGAATCAGCGAGAGCACCAGCACGACAAACATCGTCGGCATCAGCAAGGGCAAGGTGACAAAGCGAAAATCCTGCCAGGTATTGGCGCCGTCTATCGAACTCGCCTCGTATAGCTCGGGCGGAATCGATTGCAGACCCGCGAGCAAGATCAGCGTGTAAAAGCCCATCAACGCCCAAACGCTGACGAAGACGACCCAAAACATCGCCCAATTGGTATCTAACAGCCAGCGTTTGCTCTCGCCACCGAAGATCTCAACGATCGCGTTGAGCACGCCTTCATACTGCAAGACCCATTTCCAAATCAGCGCCACCACCACCGGCGACAGCAGCACCGGATAAAAGAAGACGCTGCGGAAAAAACCGCGCGCCACGATTCGCCGATTGAGCACCAGGGCAGTCGCCAGCGAAAAAAGCACAATGCCGCTCACCTGCAGAATGACATACTGAATCGTGTTGAAGATGCCGCGCCAGAATAAATCTTCCTGACAGCTATTGGGCGAGAGGAAATCTTCGCAGTCGAACAAGGTCTCGAAATTGCCCAAGCCAACGAATGGGCGCTCTTCCGGGAAGAGTTTGGCGCCGCCCGTCATCGCGTAATAGAAATTGAGCAGCATCGGGAACAAAACAAAGATGCCAAAAATAATAAGGTTGGGCAGGACAAAGAAATAACCCATGCGGTCAATGCCCACCCGGCGCTGTATCGGGGCCAGGATGCGGTCGACCGCCGATACCAGCAATAGCAAGCATGGTCGCGTTATCGTCTCGATTAGACCGACTAGCCGCAGTGATCTGGAAGCGCGCTTGATGGGGGTCGCGGAGTTCATGCCAGATTTTCAACAGAACTATGTGCTGTAGGGGCGAGCCGGTGGCTCGCCCGTCAAACTTCCATGTTGGCGCTCAGTCGCAATTGCCGACATACAAACTGCCCTCGGGCTTACGAGTGCGACGAAAGCCCCTCCCTCGTTATGGGGTCGCGTAGACACTGACCCGCCGGGGAGGGGTTTGGGGTGGGGG
>WTGC01000234.1 GCA_011523705.1 Chloroflexota bacterium
GGTGAGGGGTGAGGGGTGCGGGATGGGGGGCTGGCCGCCCCCGCAAATGACTCATGGATGTCGCATGGCGGAAGCCAGCAAATCCCGCCCCGCCTTGAAAACTTTGACCTAGCAGCCGGACCCTAGATGGTAGGGCGCGGTCGCGGAGACATTGTTGTTTTCGTTGATCTCCACAATGCGGTTGTCATGGTCGATATGAAGCGTGATGTGATGTACGGTCTCGACATGAACAGTCGGCGTCAGATGCCCGACAACCACTTGCGTCGCGCCAGCGTTCAGCGCGCCAAAGGCGATCTGGGTCGTCTGTGGCCCCGCCGTGCCGTTTTGTCCGCTGTCTCGAACCAGGATGACGCCGCCGCTGGGGGCGTTGCCGCCGCCGACATTCCTGACTGTGGCTTGGATTTCATAGGTCTGGCCGCATTTCACGCCGTGCGGGTGAATCTGAATATGCGCGATGACCAGATCTACATTGCTTTGCGGCGGTGGCGGCTGCGCGGGCGCCGGCACAGCCGTCGGCACCGGTACCGGCGTTGGTGGCGGTGGCGGTGGCGGGTTAATCCGCGGCAAGTCGCCGAGGTCGCCTTCGGTATTCACGATGAAGGGATATATGAAGCCGTTGCGTCCGTTCGCCAGCTCGATATAGTACCAGCCAGTGCCGCGACTGCTGATGCCTTTGATCAGCGCCGATTCGCCATCCAGCAGGAATCCAACGACGCCGTACGCTGTCGAATCTCCACGGCGCACGTTGGCGTTGACGGTCGCGGTGACCCGCGGCCTTGGATCTGGCGTGGGCTCCGCTTCCGGCTCGTCCGCCATTTCTTCAACTGGCTCGTCTTCCATTTCCTCGGCCGGTTCGTCATCCATTTCTTCCGCTGGCTGCACAGCCGCCATCTGCTCCTCAACCGGGAATGGCGGGTTGTTCTCCACGCGGATCGGGCTGACGCGATAATACTCCGGCGTCGCGCCGCCCGTGTTGATCGTCAAGCGCAGCTCATACAGCCCATCGCGCAGCGTGACCGTGTTCCAGGTGCCCAGCACATCGTCTTCGACCGCTTCGATCCGCGGCAAGGTCGCCGGGAACCACTGGGTTTCTTCCTCCGGTTCCTCTTGATCCTCATCCATCATCATATCCAGGACGAGCGGTCGAAACTCGATGAAGAAATTGCGCATCGCCTCCAGCGTCACAGTGCCGCGAATGTCAACGCTGTCACGGACCACATAGACCGGCGGCGGGTAACTGATATGCGCCTCCGGATTCATCATTTCCGGCGCGCCGGGTTCGATCGGATCGGCCTCTTCTTGTCCCATCGCCGCTGGAACAGACAGCAATAGCGTGAAAACAAGAAAGGCAAGAAACTGAATTCGATTCATAGCTGTGCCTCCTGGAAAGCAATTGGGCCTGAGACGGCTCCGTCTGATTGGATTCCCTGCCAACTATAATAGGACAGAACGATGATGTTCGCTTGTTAAAGCGGCGCAGTCTTCACTTGAGCTGCTCCCCTGGGTTGGAATGCGCCCGGAATAGCGCTTTCATATCCGCATCAATTGCTTTACGGTTTGCCTTGATGGCTTCAGGCTCGTCTTATATGCTTGTACGGCGCGAGCGGGGAAACGGCGCAGTTTTAAGCGCGCAACATCCATGACAGCAAACGCAATTGTACGCATCCGGGACCTGTACAAGACCTACCACGAAGGCGATCGCAGCCTGCGTGTGCTCGAGGGTGTCAGCCTCGATATCGCCGCCGGCGAATTCATCGCCGTGCTGGGGGCGAGCGGCAGCGGCAAAAGCACCTTGCTCAATTTGCTCAGCGGCATTGACCGCCCGGACAGCGGACAGATCCTGATCGACGGCCGCGATATCACGCCCTTCAACGACCGGCAGCTCACTCTCTTCCGGCGCGATCACATCGGCATCGTCTTTCAGTTTTTCAACCTGATCCCGACATTGACCGCGCGCGAAAATATCACCTTGCCCCAGGAACTCGGCGGCGGGGACCGGCAGCGGTCTCAAACGCGCGCCGACGATCTCCTGGCGCAGGTGGGCTTGGGCGAGCGCGCCGATACCTTTCCCGATAAACTCAGCGGCGGCGAACAGCAGCGCGTCGCCATTGCGCGGGCGCTCCTGCATGAACCGAAGATCGTGTTGGCCGATGAGCCCACCGGCAACCTTGACGACGATAGCGGGCGGGCGGTGATACGACTCTTCCTTCGGCTCACGCGGGAAGCGGGCAAGACCTTGGTCATGGCCACGCACAGCAGCGAAATCGCCCGACAAGCCGATCGGGTCTGCCGCATCCACGATGGCCAACTTCAGGTGGAAGGACCGCCCGCCTGATGCGCTCCCCGCCATTGCGCTTGGCTCGCTACGCCGGCGCCGCCAGATTTGTATGTTCTGCTCAATTTCACCTAGACATCCGATAGAAGATTGTTGCAAGTCGCGTTAAAATAGTGCCAGCGAAATAGCCATTCGGCAATCGAATCAGCGATGCGGCGGTATGAAAGCGGTCAATCATCCTGGCGAGAGTCTGCGCGCATACCTCGTCGTTCCTGAAACGGGAGAAACCCTCTATACGTGAAAAGCAAATGCAGGTCGATTGCTAGCGGACGAAGCGACATCGCCGACGAAAGGCGCGGACCAATGGTTGAATCGGAACAGAACAGCAAAGTCAAAGCCATCCTCTCCGAACTGCGCGATATCAACAAAGATCGACGGCGCACGGCGGTCATGAAGCTGGGCATGGTCGGCGGCGACCAGGCTCTGCGCGCCCTCATTGGCATCGTCGAGAACAACCAGGAAGACTTGATCGTCCGCGGCCGCGCGGCTTTGATGCTTGGCAAGCTCAAAGATGATCGCGCCGTGTCTTCCCTGATTCGCGCCCTGGATGCGCCCGGCTTCCTCACCCCCTATCACGCGGCGCAAGCATTGGGCAAAATTGGCGACCCCCGCGCCATTGACGCCCTCCTCCGCTTCGCCGACAGCAGCAACGACAAGACGCGCGCCGCCGCCGTCGAAGCGCTGCGGCAGTTGGGATACGAAGTCGATGTCGCCTTCAGCGAGTTGCAGCCGCAGATTTGAACGCGCAATGCGACAGCGCGCTTAGTCTACCTCATTCCCGAAGGTCGATGTCTACGTGACCCGTCCCCTTCCCCAGCGAGCATCTGAGGACAGGGCAGGTGTGATGCAATCGCACAGAAGACCGCCAAGTCAGACGTCCGAAGCGTCTCTCGTGGCGAAAACTGTAGGGGCGACTCTGTGAGTCGCCCGAAAAAGCCCAAGAAGATTCAGAGTTTGCGGCGGTTTTTTGCCCCCTGAACAACTGTCCTGTCGTCAGCAGCGAGCCAGGGAAGGGGAGCTGGAAAAGGCGGATTCCGCAGCAATTTGCTGCCAACGCAAGAATTTACACTCTCTTATGTATAGTTTCAGTAGAGGCACAGTTGGCATTAGGTAAAATTCTCAACAGCGAACACGCACTGTAGACAAACGTGCTGCACGACAGTCGCCCACCCACGATACGTTGCATCCCGCCGCATTTCTCTCCCCTCCGAAGGTCAGTGTCTACGCGACCCTGACTCATCGGGGAGGGGGCCGCGGGGAGGGGTTGGCTGCCCGCAACGTAAACTGGGGCGTTTCGTCGAAACGCTCGTGCCTGTGATAGTGCGTGTATTAAGGCGAGACAAGTCTCGCCCCTACAACTCCTTAATTTGACAGCCACTAATATACCGTCACTTACTGCCGGACAAGCCTTGTAAGGGCGCCCCGGCGAGCCGCCCGCCAATATTTTGCTTCGTCCATATTCCCCGCCGCTAGCCAAGCCAAGCCCCATTCTGGTATAGTGCAGACAAAGTAACGGTGGAGCACTAACCATGAATGATGTGGTCATCGCCGATGCCATCCGTACGCCGCTCGGCAAGCGCAATGGCTGGCTGCGCGAACAGCACCCGGTCAAGCTCGGCGCGCGCGTGGTCAGCGCCTTGCTGGAGCGGAACGCGCTGGACAAATCCGCGATTGATCACGTGATTTTCGGCTGCGTCAGCCAGGTCGCCGAGCAGACGATGAACATCGCGCGCAATGTCGTCCTGGATGCCGAGCTGCCGATTGAGCTGGCCGCCACCACGGTTGATTTTCAATGCGGCAGCAGCCAGCAGGCCATTCACCTGGCGGCCGCCATGGTCGCGTCGGCGCAAGCGGACCTGGTCATCGCCGGCGGCGTCGAGAGTATGACCCGCGTGCCCATGGGCTCTAGCCTGGGCGCGGGCGGCGCATCGCCCTTCACTGACGCGCTAATGGAAGCCTACAACATGATCCCCCAAGGCATTGCTTCTGACGAGATCGCGGCCAAGTGGGGCGTCACGCGGCAGGCGATGGACGAACTCGGCTTGTTGAGCCATCAGCGCGCCTGGTCCGCCACCGAGAGCGGCGCCCTAAGGCGAGAAATCGTTCCCATTCAAGGCGTCGATGACGCGGGCGCTCTGCAAATCTTCGACCGCGATCAAGGCATCCGCCCGACAGCCACGCTGGAGAAGATGGCTTCGCTTGAGCCGGTCTTCACCAGCGATGGCGTTACCACCGCCGGCAACAGCAGCCAGATCAGCGATGGCGCCGCCGCCCTGATCGTCACCAGCGCCCAAAGAGCGCGTCAGCTGGGATTACAGCCGCGCGCCCGCCTCATCGCGCCCGTCACCGTCGGCAGCGATCCACACCTGATGCTCACCGGTCCCATCGCCGCCACCTTCAAAGCGCTGGAGCGCGCCGCGCTGAAGCTGGACGATATCGATGTCTTTGAAGTCAATGAAGCCTTCGCCTCGGTCCCGCGGATCTGGGAGCAGGAGACAGGCGTCGATCTGGAAAAGGTCAATATACATGGCGGCGCGATCGCCCTCGGGCACCCGCTCGGCGGTTCCGGTGCCCGCTTGATGACGGCGCTGATCAACGCGCTGGAAACGACCGACTCGCGCTACGGCTTGCAGACGATGTGCTGCGGCGGCGGCATGGCGACCGCGACCATCATCGAGCGCATAGGAATCTGATAGCCGGTCAGTCCTGTCTTCAACCCGCTTGGCCGACCGGGGCGATGGCCTGCCTCGTGGCCGGCGGCGCCGCGCCCGCGCTGGAGGCGGTCTCCCCTCGTTGCGATTGGCAAGCTTCGATGGACTGATTAAGCCGCGCCGTCAGGTCGGCCAAATTGACGCGGCTGAAGGCCGGATTCAATTGCCGCGCCGCCTCGAACTGCCCCTGCGCCGGGCAGTGATCGCCCTGCAGCGCCAGCGCCATCGCGTAGTTTCGGTGCGCTTCCTGCAAGTCCGCCGCAATCGGACCGTTCACGTATTCCCGCAGGCCGAATTCATGATACAAGCTGCTGAAATTGCGCACCGCTTCCGCCGGGTTGGAGGTCTTGTAGCGCTGACCAGCGAGGTAAAGCAAGGCGATATATCGTTCGTGGTATAGCTCGTCAATATTGCCGAGCTCCTCGGCGCGATCGGTCAGCACGATCGCTTCAGACAGGCGCCCGCTGCGATAGAGCGCCAGCGCCTGCGCCGTCAGCGCCTCCATCATCAGCCGTTGCACCGATTCGCGCTGAAAATCCCCGTCAATGCTGATGATTGCGTCCAGCGTATCAATGGCCGCAGGATAGTCTCGCTGGCGTACCGCGCCTTGCGCTTCAGCGAGCAGGGCAGGCAAATCGAAGCCCGCCGCGATGTCGACGCTGGGCGCTGTTGCCGTTGGCGCTCGCGTCGGCGTGAGCGTCGCCGGCGGCGCTGTCGGTGGGAAGGGCGTCGCGGTTTCGGTCGCCGGCGGGGTGGGGCTAGAGGCCGAGAGGAGAAATACGACGGTGGCGGTCGACGCCATCAACGGCAGGCAATCGGGCGTCTGCCGCAATTTCGCCAAATGCTCGAGCCGGCTCTGCGCCAGCCGTAAGTTGCCGCCCAAGAGATCCGCCGGGACGCGATCGCATTGCTGCCGCGCATAATCCAGAATAGCGGCCGTCGACTCGGCCCGCGCGGTCGCCAGCCCGGTGTTCCAGCCGGCGTAAACAGCGCCGCTCACAATCAGGCTCGCGACCAGCAGGCAAAAGCCCGCGCCCAATCCCCAGAGCAGACAAGTAAGTCCCCGCCGCCGGCGCCGCGGCTGCGCATAACTGACGATTTGTACGCCCTGCGATTTCACTGGCTGTCCCGCCGCTGGAATCCGCCGCCCTTGACCCGATTGCGCACTACTGTATCGGCATAGCCGCGCGTATTATAGTCCTGTTCTGTGGCTCAAGCCAGCCAATACTCGCCCCGCGCTTGACGACTTCGCCAAGCTTATGCTACACTCCCGCCATGCTGAAGTACCGCGCCAATTCGATGCCTATGCGGATGCCGATTGTCACCGACGACAGACGGCGATTGTGTCGCGCCTAGGCCACACAGCGCCTAATCTTGATACCGTCTGTCAGCGACAGGCGGTTTTTATTTTTGCAGACGGAATCATCAAGAACGAGGGAGCGAATGATGTCAGCAGAATATATCCACGTGTCAGTGGCTTGGCCCTACGCCAACGGCGATCTGCATATCGGGCACTTGGCGGGCGCTTACCTACCGGCCGATATCTTCGCCCGTTATCATCGCCTGCGGGGCAATCATGTGCTGATGGTCAGCGGCTCAGACAGCCACGGCACGCCGATCACCGTCGAAGCTGACAAACGCGGCGTCCCGCCACTCGAAGTCTTCGAGCATTTTCACGAACGCTTCCTGCGGACGCAGCGCAAGATCGGCATCAGTTATGACCTGTTCACGCATACCGATACCGAGAATCACCATCAGGTGGCGCGGGACATCTTCACGCGCCTGCTAGAGCGCGGCTACCTCTACAAAGAGAAGCAGACCCTGCTATACAGCGAGAGCGAACGACGCTTCCTGCCCGATCGCTATGTCGAGGGCACCTGTTACATCTGCAAGTATCCGCATGCCCGCGGCGACCAATGCGAAAATTGCGGCAATCTGATGGACGCGGTCCAGCTGATCGATCCGCACAGCCGCAATAATCCCGAAGACAAGCTGGTCCGGCGCGAATCGGAACACTACTTCCTCGACCTGGCGCAATTCACCGAGCAGATCCTGGAATACCTTGCCGAGCACGAGCATCACTGGCGCCCCAATGTCAGCCGCTTCAGCCAAAACTTCGTCAAGGAAGGCTTGCGCGGCCGCCCCATCACCCGCGATATCGACTGGGGGGTGCGTGTGCCGCTCGACGGCTGGGAAGATAAGCGCCTCTATGTCTGGTTTGACGCCGTCATGGGCTATTTCACTGCCAGCATCGAATGGGCGAATAACATCGGCGAGCCCGACGCCTGGAAGCAGTGGTGGTACAACCCGGAAGCCAAGATTTACAACTTCATCGGCAAGGACAATATCCCCTTCCACACCATCATCTGGCAAGCCGAGCTGCTCGGCATCGACGGCATCTACAACGAAGATGACCCCACTTACGGCGATATCCCGCTGCAGCTGCCTTACGATGTGCCGGCCAACGAATTCATGAATATCGAGGGCCAGCAATTCTCGACCTCGCGCAATTGGGCGGTCTGGCTGCCCGACCTGCTGGAGCGCTACCAAGCCGATGCCGTGCGCTTCTATGTCGCTCGCACCTTCCCCGAACGCCAAGACAGCGACTTCTCTTGGGATGGTTTCCTGGCGCGCGTCAACAATGAGCTGCTGGCGGCTTGGGGCAATCTGGTCAATCGCATGCTCGGTTTCGCCTACAAGCGCTTCGACGGCGCCGTGCCCGCCCCTGACCAACTGACCGCCGCCGACGAAACGATCATCGCGGCGACCGAAAACGGCTTCGATACCATCGGCGCGCTGCTGGAGGCGGTCCGCCCCAAAGAAGCGCTGGAAGAGACGCTGTCGCTGGCGCGCGCGGTCAACGCCTGGCTCAATGAGCGCGAACCCTGGAAGCAGCTCAAGCCCGACCGCGATGACGCCGCCCGCTCGGTCTACGCCGCCCTGCGCTGCATCGACAATCTGAAGATCCTCTTCGCGCCCTTTGTCCCCTTCAGCTCGCAGCAAGTCCACGAGATGCTCGGCTACGATGGACAGCTCTTCGGCGACTTAGACATTGAGAAGTACAGCGAAGAAACGCGCGATCACCTGGCGCTGGTCTATGATGGGAGCAGGGCGATTGGGCAGTGGAAGGCGAGCGAGCTGGCGCCGGGTCAGAAGCTGCGCGCGCCGCGTCCGCTCTTTGTCAAGCTGGACCCGGAGATCGTGGAGTTGGAGCGGGGGCATCTGGGGAAGGCGCGGGTGGAGAATCCCATCAGTTAACGTCTATGTAGGGGCGAGCCTTGGCTCGCCCACGATTCCCAATGCCGATTACACGAGGGTCAACAGGCAATCCATTTTGCAGCCGCATTGAGCTTTTGCGCTCAAGCAGATTCCAAATAGGGCAGGCCACCGAATTGAGGAATACAAGTAGATGATAGAGCAACTGTATGAGCGACGGATGGAGTTAATTTCAGATTTGAGCACACGATGTGTCTGTATAAGCGACACTCTCTATAAGCAAAGATGCTGGGGATGTAGCAGGTGTTGGAACTGTGTTGATAAAGCGGACGCGCACTATTGCATTGAATGCTGTCGCGATGATATTGCTGTTGTTAAAGCAATTTGGGAGTGCCGCACAAAGCCCTCCATCGAATGCTTGATGCAGATTCCTGGCGGCGACTATGGTGCCCTAGTTCTTGCTTGCCACCAAGCTGAAGTCACTTTTAGGGCAATGAATCCTGACCACAACGATAAGGTCATGCGTGACGCAATCAGAAGCGCTCTCATCGCTTCAGAACTTCTGTACGACCATGATCATGCGGGCAAATTGGCGGAAATAGCTCGCCTGATACTTAACACGATAAAGCACGACATTAAACCCGAAAAGCAACTGGTCAAAGGCCAATTTGCTGATGCAAAGTGTGAAACTGTCAGAATCGCGCCGCGTCTTAGTTTTGGGTTCCTCACAACTTCCGATTCTGCTTCAAGAGTTGATGGCGAAGTTCAGCCTCCTACAGAGCGCAAGCATCAACTGGGTCTATTCACAATAGTGTGCGAATTGTGCAAGGGACTGGACAGGATTTTTTCGGAAGAACCGCCATTCGAATGCGCTGACACTCCATGACTGTGGTCAATAGCGCTCGCACTGTACGGGCTCTAGCTTTGACGCCCCCCACCCACATGCTATACTCCCGCCCATGACCCGGCTACGCTCCCGCTTCCACACCCGCAATGACTAACACGCCCGACCCCCGCTGGCAGCAGGTCGCCGATGTGCTGGTAGGCTACTCGACCGCCGTCCAACCGCGCGAACGCGTCATGATCGCCATGGTCGAAATCGAGAGCTTCCCGCTGGCGCAAGCCGTCTACCAAGCCTGCGTCAAAGTGGCCGCCTTCCCGCAGATTCAGTTCCTTTCCGAGAAGCTGCGCCATTCGCTGCTGAAGCACGGCGATGCCGAGCAAGCGCGCTGGCTGCCCGAAATCGAGGCCTACGGCATGGAATGGGCGGATGTTTACTTCGGCTTGCGCGGCGCCAGCGACGCCGGCTTGATGAGCGATATTTCGCCGTCGGCGCTGGCGGCCAATCAAGCGGCGCAGGGCGCAATCTCGACCATGCGCTGGGAAAAGACGCGCTGGTGCCTGGCCCGCCTGCCCAACGAAGCGATGGCGCGGAGCAGCGGCATCGACCTGGCCGAGTTGGAAGACATGTTCTTCGCCGCTTGCTTGATGGACTACGAAGCGGCTGCGGCGGCTTGGCGCGCGACGGCAAATAGGCTAGTCGGCTCGCGGACCGTGCGCATCGTCGCCGGCGACCAGACCGACCTCGAGTTTTCCGTCGCCGGGCGCAAGTGGCTGGTCTTTGATGGGCGCATCAACCTGCCCGATGGCGAAATTTACACCGCGCCGGTCAACAGCTCGCTCAATGGCCGGATTCATTTCGACTGGCCCGGCCTCTTCGGCGGCGTCGCCATGCACGATATCCGGCTGGAATGGCGCGATGGCGCTCTGATCCAGGCGAGCGCGCGCAATAACGAAGACTATCTGCGGCGCGTCCTGGATACCGACGCCGGCGCCAGCCGCCTGGGCGAGTTCGCCTTCGGCTTGAATCCGCATATCAATCAATTCTGCCGCGATTTCCTCTATGATGAAAAAATCGGCGGCACGATTCATCTGGCGCTGGGCAGAGCCTATCCCGAATGTGGCGGAGAAAACCAATCGCGCATACACTGGGATTTGGTGAAGGACTTGCGGACTGAAGGTGCTGTGTACGTCGATGGCGCGCCGGTCATGCAAGGAGGCAAATTGCTGATCTAGCTGCAAGCAAAGGAGGCGCCCATACCATTTGCGTAAAGCAGACCCCGCCATCATCCTACACTGAGAATTCCGCGAGGAACATGCGATCCTCAATCCTCGCTGAGATGATCAGTCAATCATCCTTAACCCAGCATTGGAGTCATCCCTCCCCAATGCTTTGGGAAGGGGCCGGGGGAGGGGTTGGAAACGCTCGCAAGATTCGTATTCGCTTATTCATCCATTCGAAGGAGTCAAGCATGTCCAAGCAAGGAATTAGCCGCCGTGATTTTCTCAAGGCTGGTGGCGCTGCCGGCGCTGCGCTGGCGGGCGCTTCGCCGCTGGGGGGGCTCGCCCGCGTCGCCGCCCAATCCGATATGGCGATCAACGTCTTGACCGTCGGCGATCCCTGGGATCTGGCGCTGCAAAGCGTCACCGATCAATTCACCGAGGCCACCGGCATCACCGTCAACATCGAATCTCTCGGCTATACCGCCCTGCAGGCGCGCCTGGTCAACGCCTTCTTGACCCAGAGCGCCGATGCCGATGTCATCGCCGTCGACCAGATGTGGATCAGCCAATATGCTGACAACGGCTGGATCCGGTCGCTCGATGATTTCATCTCCATGGATTCGGATGCCAATTTCGATGACTTCGTGCCCGAATGCCTCTATTCGCTGAGCACTTGGCGCAACAGCGTTTGGACGCTGCCCATCGCCTCCTACGCCCAAGGCATCATGTACCGCACCGATCTCTTCGAGGCCGCCGGCATCGATCGGCTGCCCTCGTCGCTGGCCGACGCCGGCATGTGGACCTGGGAAGATTACTTCGCCATCCTTGAGCAGATCAACGGCATGGACCTTGATGGCACTTCCATGTACGGCACCACCGTCATCGGCGCGCAGCCGGTGCCCGTCGTGCATATGTACAGCCAGCTCTCCGCCAGCTACGGCACGCGCTGGTTTACTCAATTCCCCGAGGCGCCCTGGGATTTCACGCCCACCATCAACAGCGACGCCAACCTGGCCGCGCTGGACGACTGGAAGCGCCTCTATGAACTCTCGCCGCCGGAATCGATCAACTACCTCTGGTTTGACGCCGGCACGCGCTTTTCGCAGGGCGATATCGGCATGTTCTATCACTGGACGCCCTACTTCTACCTGGTCAACAACGAAGGCTATCTGACCGGCACGCCATCACCGGTGGTCGACAAGTTCGAGACGGCGGTGCTGCCGACGCTGACGGCCGGCGGCGATCAGGTGGTCAGCCTCGGTGGTTGGTCCCTCGGCATGCCATCGACCTCAGCCAATCAGGAAGCCGCTTGGCAGTTCATCAAATGGGCGACCGGGTCCGAAGCGCAGAAAGCCATGGGCGAGGTCAACGTCAAGGGCTATCAATTCGCCGATTTCAGCCGCCAGTCGAATTACGATGATGCCGATCTGAACGCGATCTATCCCTTCCTGGGCACGCAGCTCGAGATGATGAAGCTGGGCGATGGCAAGGTCGTTCGCCCGCCGGCGCCGATCTACACCTCGCTGGAAGGCGTCTACGGTTTGCAGATCAACCAGGCGATGTCGGGCCAAGTCTCGTCGGAGCAGGCGTTGAGCACGACGCAGACCCTCTTCGAGAACATCCTGCGCGGCAACCAGATGATCCCCTACGGCGTCGAGAGCTTCGACGATACGCTGGAGAATACCAAGGCGCTGCAAGCCAGCCTGTCGGGGATGTAGGACTATTACACCCCCCATCCCCGGCCC
>WTGC01000147.1 GCA_011523705.1 Chloroflexota bacterium
CGGCATCACCGAGGTGCCTTGGGCGCGGCAGAAGATCGCCGGTTACGGCGTCGGACCGAAGAAGATGTCCCAGCATTTCTGTTATATTGCGCCATTCAAGAAGCATCTCAACTTCGGCTTTATGTACGGCGCGCATTTGCCCGATCCTCAGAACCTGCTCGAAGGGCAAGGCGCCGATCTGCGACATGTCAAGATCCGCTCGGCCGCTGATCTGGAGCGACCAGCCCTGCGCGACTTGATCGAAAGCGCCAGCCGCTACCTGCCAAAGTTGAAATGATCTCGCCCTGGTCAGATGCGCTGACGCAGGCGCTGCTGGATTTCAACGGAAAGAGCACTGAAGCGCTCGAACGCTTCGCCGCCGCTCACCAGCCAGAACCGAGCCTGGTCGCGCAATTGTGTGACCTCGCCGGTGGCGCTGATCGCCATGTTCAAGCGGCCGCGACCTGGCTGCTCAAACGATTCGGCGTAACTGGCGCTGCGCTGTCTCCTGCGCAAACTGAAACGCTGCTGCGCCTGCTGCTCATGGACAGCACTTGGCTCGCCCGCATTCATATTCTGCAAATGATGGATACGCTGGTCTTGTCAGCTTCGCTGGCGGCGCCCCTGATGGAGGCTCTGGCGGCCCAAGCCGGCGGCGCCAACACCTTCATCCGCGCCTGGAGCGTTCACGGCGCTGCTGCCCTGGCTGATCAGCATCCGGCCTACCGTGACAGCGCGTTGGATCTGCTGGCCGCGGCTGAGCAAGATGCCGCTCCCTCGGTGCAAGCGCGCCTGCGCCGCACGCGGAGGGCATTTGATTGGATCTAATTGCCGCCATGCGCGCGGATCTTGCCGAAGAGATCGCGAAAGATCGGGTCACGATGAACAAAATTGGCGACCCGCGCCAGATGCCGCGACCGGTCGACGCTCCAGGTGACCTGGTCCGTCAGCAGCGGACTGTGCGTCAGATCGGTCGGCACCCAATCAGGGTTGATCAGCCAGGCGATGGTCGAGATATCCCAGATGACGCTGGAAGCGCCGAAGGAATCGGGCCGGTATTCCGCAAATATCTGGCAGAGATAATCGCCAATTCGGCTCGTCCCGCCGATGAATTCGCGCAGCTCCGCCAGCGTCGTCAACAGGTGCGAGGTCACCCCATAACAAGGCACGATGACAAATGGCACACCGCTGTCGAGCGTCACTTGCGCCGCCGGCACATCCTGGACCAGGTTGAATTCGCGCGTATGGGGCCAGTTCAGATTATGCCCGCCCAGCCAGACAACGACGATCTTTTTGATGATTTCCGGCTCGAGCAGCAGCGCCGAAGCCACGTTGGTGATCGCGCCAATGGCGACCACGTACAGTGGGTCGTCGTCTGCGCTCGCCATTGCTTTTTCGATCAGGTCGTGGACGGCGGCATTCTCCTGCGGCTTGCGCTCGGCGCCGATGTATTCCCTCGAGCCGCGAAAGGCGAAGCCTTCGGCCGACCAGCCAAGAAAATCCAGCAAGCGCAAGATTTCCTCGTAGCTCTTTTCCATGCCGTCGCCAGGACCGTCGGAGCGCGTGTTGTGAAAGGGCGCTGCGTAGATTGCTTCCACCGCCAGCTGTTCGGGCGAGAGCAGCGCATAGGCCAAGGCGAACTGGTCATCAATCTCATTGTAGGTATCGGTATCGAGAACCATGCGCGCCTTGCCTCCGGGATGCTGCAAGCGGCTGATGCGGAAAGCTTCGTCAAGCGTGGGAAATGCCATCTCTGATACCCTTCACTACTTCGTGCCAAAAGCGGGTGATTCACAGAACCGCCCCTACATTACGCAGCATACTATAAGGCTGTTGTAGGTGCGACCCATTGGGCCGCCCGCAGTTCGCCGCGCCCGGGGCAAATTCAGGGCGATGCGCCCGGCTGGATGTAATTCGTGCCATGCGTCTGATAAACGGGCGGATAGATCACGGCGGCGTCCATCGCATCCTGACCTTGCTCGAAATACTGCATAATCACGACAATCGGGTCGGGCCATTGATGCCACATATAGGTCGGTGTGCCTTCGGGCAAGTCAGGATTGTGCGACCCGTAGTCGAAGTAGTAGCGCCCCTGGGAGACGACTGTATCAATCGTCTCCAGCGCGGCGACGACCGCGGCGCCATCATCATAGCTGTCGGCGATGTCCATCGCTTGAGCCAGCAAATGCACGCTGTCATAGGGCTCCATGGCAAATGGCGGCAAGACGCC
>WTGC01000124.1 GCA_011523705.1 Chloroflexota bacterium
CCAGGATCGGGATGATATCCTGCGCCGCGCTGACCTTCTTGTCGTGGATCAGGATGTACGGCTCTTCAATGCTGGATTCCATCGTCTCGCTGTTGCTGACGAAGTAGGGGCTGATATATCCGCGATCGAATTGCATGCCTTCGACATATTCGGTCTCGAATTCGAGCCCGCGGCTCTCCTCTACGGTGACAACGCCGTCTTTGCCGACCTTGTCCATCACTTCCGCGATCAAGTCGCCAATTTCTTTGTCCTGCGCTGATACGCTGGCGACATTGGCGATCTCGTCGCGTGTCTCAATCGGCGTGGACTGCTCGAGAATATTGCCGGCGACGATTTCGGCGGCGTGAATGATGCCACGCTTCAAGAGCATGGGGTTGGCGCCGGCCGCTACGTTCTTCAATCCCTCACTGACGATCGCCTGCGCCAAAACGGTGGCGGTTGTGGTGCCATCGCCGGCGATGTCGTTGGTCTTGGTCGCCGCTTCTTTCAGCAGCTGCGCGCCCATGTTTTCATAGGGGTCTTCCAATTCGATCTCTTTGGCGACGGTGACGCCGTCATGGGTCACGGTCGGCGCGCCGAATTTCTTGTCGAGCGCAACGTTGCGGCCCTTCGGTCCCAAGGTCGTGCTGACCGCATTGGCGACTTTGTCCACGCCGGACTGCAGCTTGCGGCGAGCGTCTTCCTTGAATACGAGTTGCTTTGCCATGGATTCCTCCTGAGTGCTTTCTCTGTTAGGCGATTGAATCGAGAGCGGTCAAAGCCCGGTTTAGGCTTCGACGATGCCGAGAATGTCGGACTCTTTCATGATGAGCATGCTGATGCCATCAAGCTTGACTTCGGTGCCAGCGTATTTGGCGAAAAGGACGCGGTCGCCCTCTTGCACATCCATCGGAATGCGCTTTTCGCCCTCTTCATCGTACTTGCCGGGTCCCGCCGCCCGGACCAATCCCTGCTGGGGCTTTTCCTTCGCCGTTTCCGGCAAGACAAAAGCGCCACCTGCGAAAGTTTCTTCGGATTCCACCGGCTCAACCAAAACGCGGTCGCCCAGCGGACGAATTGATACAGGCATTTGTAACTCCTTCGTGATCTACAAGACGGATCGGTTCACTGAGACTTTCGAACTGCGTCATCTTAGCACTCCAATGTAGAGAGTGCCAGAATACAATGCCGAATTTATCAAATACTCCAGCCAAAGTCAATACTTTTTGGCAGTGATGGGGATCGTTTGCCAGAACAACAATGAATTTCTAACGAAGCAGGCGGCTGAATCGCATCCGTCGAAATGGTTTTCAGTCTGCCGTCTGCACGATCGACTCGATTCCATAATATCGCTCGGCCGCACCGTTTTCCGGTGGCATTGAAATGTCAGCCTTCCAAAAGAACTGCGACATGTCATAAGACAGAGGCGCAACCTCCACCTGTCTCGCGCCTTGCTCGCTCATGGAAAGCAGAAATTGATGGCGGGCATCCCAGTCACGCGAGTAAAGCCGCAAATCAGGCAGCCACTGGAGACGCCCGAAGAAGATGCCAAATCCAAGCACAACCGCAACAAGCAAGCTGACCAACTTATAGCCCGCCAGCCAGCCTGACGCGCTACCTGAATATGCCAGAAAGTGTCTTAGCCAGCCGCCCATGCAGGCTCCCCATACCAGCCCGGCGATGGCTAGCAGCAAACTCAGCGGCGCCATGACGCGGTCGCGCACGTATCCGATCGAATAATTGGCCAGCGCCAGCAAGACGACGGCGGAAAAGACGGTTGCCGCAAAGCAAATCGCGATAAGGGCGGCATCGCGTCGCCAGTCGCGCTCGGATTCTGCTGAAGCAATCGTGCACGACAGCAGCCCCAGCACAGAGAGTGCGCTCAAATACAGGTGACCGGCCGCCAGATAATGAACGCTCCTGACTTGTGTTGCGGCGAAGAGCGCAAGCACCGCAGCCCATAATGAAACTGTCAACACCGCAGTCGATCTTGGGCGCAGCGGTCGGTCCGCCGATGTTATTCTGCGCAGAAGCAGCGACGCGAATGCAAGAATGGCGAGCGCATTGAGGCAAATGACCGCAAAGAACGCAACGCTGAAGCGACCCAAAATACTGGGATTGTCACTGGTGTGCCCCCAAAGAAGAGGAACAAAACAGAATTGCACAAGCAGCCCGATCCACAGAGGCAAAGCCGGAATCGATATAGACGAGAGCGCCGAGGCGCGCCCTTCCCTCCTGGAAAACACAAGTGACAGCGCTAAGCCGGCGGCGAACATCAATGCGAATCCGGCGAATGTCGATTGGTGGGTAACATACTGAAACGTGAGATTCGCAGTTACCGGCAATAGCTGATGCAGCTCTCGTATCGGGACCGTAACCCCGCCAGCGACATACCACTCAGCGCGAGCTCTTATTCCCGGCGCGCTCAACTGAATGAGACCGTTGAATGCCGTCGCCAGCAATGCAATCAAAATTAGGCACAGCGCTACGCGTCGATGAGAATGCTTGCAATCAACGAGCGCCACCGCCCCCAAGAAGGGCAACGCGGACAATTGAAATGCCAAATGCATTTCCGAAAAGCTTGCCGCGGCAAAACTGACTCCCGCCACAATCAGCGCGGCGAAGGCTTTCTCTTTACGCGTGCGGGACCTTAGTAATAGCTCCAGGGAAAGCGCGATTCCAAGCACGGCAAAGGCAAGCGGCAATGTGTAGCGCAAGGCGGCATCATACCAGTACAGCGATTCGAGCGAATAAAAGCCGTTGATGGTCGCGGTCAGCAAGAGCGGCGCTACTACGCCGGCGATAGCAATGCGGTTGGACTCCACCTTCAAGAGCTTCAAGCACAATAGCACAAGCCAGAAGGCGCCTATCAGCCAGAGCGCAATGATGACCGCCGGCATGACCTTTACTATCTCACCATCGAATCGCCCTAGCAGGCCGATAAAAAATACATCGCCAAAGGAACCACGCCAACCGGTTCGGTACGTCATTACCAGCGAAAATATGTCATATTCGCGCGCCCGAGCGATCAGCCCGTAGTCGTCGCGCATCATGCGCATGAACAGTCCAAAGGTTGCGAAAAGCAAGACCGGCGCGCCCGATACCAGCAGTACCAACAGCGACGCGCGCGGAGAAACTTGGCGGATTCGATTTGTCAGCATCGAAAACTCTGGTGGCGACTCACTTTCGCCTCCTCGTGTGCACAAGACTTAGAATAACTGAAGTCCTTAAATGACGCGGCTGAAGTCAATTGATTCTGGCAGTGAAGGGAAAATCCGCCACAGATTTGACGAAATTCTTATACCGGTGAGCCGTTCAAGGCTCTGGATCTTCTGTCACGACGATCGAATCGACTTGGTAAAAATAGGGCGATACGCTGTCAAAGCTAAGACCCTCGGCGGAGATGAATTCGGAAAGGTCAAAGCGCAGCGGCGCGACTTCAATGATGCTTTCGCCGTCTTCACGCAGTTGGACGATTCGCCGGTGGCGCGCATCCCAGTCCCGGGCATAAATCTGAAAATCGGAAATCAGCATCACCTGCATCGCAAGCATACCAAGGGTGACGCTCGCCACGAGCAGGATGCACAAAGTGATGGCTCGCGCGATCCAAGCCGACGGGAATGGCGCCGACGAGCAAGTGCGCCCGATCAGAAAGCCGAGGTAGCCGCCCCAAATGAGAGCGGAAAGCATTTGCGTCAGGGTCGAGAATGCCAGCGTCCTCTTGAAAACGAAACCCAAAGACAGATGCCCAACTGATACGGGCATTGCCCAAGCCAAGAAGGCTAGCGCGACCGACGCCGCCGTGGCCAACGCAAATTGCCGGGAGCGCGCGTCCGCCTCGATACGGTGAAGCTGCCACGAAAGGTTGCCCAAGGCAATCAGCGCGCTGACAAACAGGTAAACCGCAAGTCTTGAGGGCAAACCCGTCCATTGGGTCATCGCCATCAGCGCGAGCGCGGCGCCCACGTTCACAACGATATACGTCATCGTCCCATGCTGATGCCGGGCCAGCGCCGTTTCAATCGGTCTTCGCCGCCACAATATGAGTAAATGTACGCCAATCAGCAGTGCGTTGATCGCCGAGCCGTCGAACAGACCGGTGAAAGAAAACCTGCCATCTGCCTTGCCCCACAGCAGCGGAACAAAACATAGCTGAGCCGCCAATCCAAGCAGAAAAGGCCTGGAGGACAGCGATACCGATGCGGCCGCTCCTGACGAGGGATTGCGACGACTGGCGAGAAAGGCCACTGCCATGCCGGCCGTCATCATCAGGAGGAAGCTGGGGATTCCCGCTCGATAGCAGAAGAAGTCAAGCGTTGTGCCTATGGTTTCCACAAATAATTGCGGCAGCGAATGCATCGGGTCGGCGGTATCGATTTGAAGGAGCTTGTTTACGCGCGCGCTCCAACCGGGACTAAGTAGCTGCAACAATAGACTAGCGGCGCTCGCCAGCCAACCGGCGGCAATCAGAAACACGTCCGAACGGAACCGAGTTCGATCAAAAATGACAAATACCAGCGGCAGCGCCAACGACAAGGACAACAGTTGCAAAGCCGAGTGCAGTTCCGAGAAGCCGGCGTTGACGAAACAAAGCAATGCGCCAAGCAGCGCGGCCGCGCCGGTGAGCCGTTTTGAACGCGGCCGATCAGCAAACGAAATGGCGTTCGCCAGAAAGATCATGAACACGCCGATTGGCAGCACGTAGCGGACGCTGGCTGCATACCAAAAGACCGACTCCCAAGTTTGAAAGGACGTGAACGCGGCCGCGATCGTCAGCGCCGCCAGAGCCAGGCTAATCGGCCATCGGTTTCGATTCAGTCGCAGGCGGCCAAGCGCGATCGCATATAGCCAAGTCAAGCCCGTCCACCACAAGGCGATGTTGATGGCGGGAAAAGCCTGCGCAATGTATTCGGGACCCAAAGGGGCCAGCAGATCGTTAAACAGAATGAATGTGTAGCTGCTATACCAGCCGTTCCACCAATAGAGAAAGTTGTGCCAGCCGCCGAGATGCAGCGAACCCGCGAACAGACCGAAGTCATCGCCCATCAAGCGGCTCGACAGCCCCAAAAAAGCGTAGAGCAGAGCTGGCAGAGAAGCCAAGACGAAGGCCAGCCAGACCAGCGCAGTCTCTCTCCGCGCCGCGTTGTTCACGAGCTTAAGCCTCAATCAATAGTGTCAGCTCGGACGCCGCCCGATTTCCCACCTGATCATAGGCGATTGCCTTGAACACGAATTCGCCGGCGCCTTCCAATTCATATTCATACCCATAAGGCCACACGCGATCTTCGCCCAATAGCTCACCGTCACTAAGGAACTCGACCCGGTCGATCGTGAGATTATCGCGGACATCGGCCAGCAAGGACACGACCCGTTGAGACGAAAAGCGAATCCTGCTCACTCCATTGCTCGTTGTAAGTTTGACGGCGGGCGGCGTGTTGTCAAAGGTCAGCAGCCGGGTATCGGTCTCGATGCTGCCGTCAGCGAAAGTCACCGACAAGCGCAGCGTATAGATGCCGCTGAACAAAGCCGTCTCCCATTTGGTGGCGATTTCGCCGCCGGTATCAAGCGGCTGACGCTCGCTGATCATGAACCACTTCTCCGGATTCACTTCAGCGCCATATTCCAGCTGCCAGCTTTCCGCGCCCGCTCGGCTGATGACAGCGGCAATTTCAACCGTCGCCCCGACATAGGCATAATCCAGCGGCGACAGGAATCGAACCGGTTTGGCGCTTGCGGCGTCGCCCTCCGTGCTATAGCTGCTGGGCGGCAGCGGCTTGCCGTTCTCGACCCACCAGTCCATCACCTCGTCAGGCGGAATGAAATAAGTGGCCGCCTCGCGCAGCGCATCGGGCGTATTCACCGTCGCCAGCTGGCCATTGGCGCGATTGATTTCTACCGTCTTCCAATAGTGATCTTGCTGCAGCTGCGCCCCTCTGGGCACGATTTCGCGCCGCGTCGGACAGTGCGACGTCGTCGCCGGCAGCAGGCCCGATGTCTCGCAGACCAGAAACTCCTCGATATCAACGGGAGTCTCCCAATCCCGCGCCGGCAACTGTCGCCGCTCGTGGGCATATTCCATCAGCTCCCGCCATATCCCGGCTGTGTCAGCCCGCTCTTCCGCCGCCTGGCCGAGTGGCTCGCCATCCGCGCGCCCCGCATGCACCGCCAACACCAGATCGGGACTGTAGCCCACGGTCCAATGGTCGCGGCCGTCGCCGCTTGATCCGTTTACGACAGCGGCTCGGCGAGACAGCCGCAAGTAGCTGGATGACCCGGGCCGCACACGCTCCCGCGCTTCCGCGTCAGACAGAATATCATTCACCATGTAGGCGGCGCTTGGCTCAATAGTCACTGACTCGTAGGCAGCGGAGCCGCCGTCATGAGACCAGAGCACGCGCCCATCCCCATCTTCTATCTTCATTATCGCCAGCGGATCTCGGCTGCGATAGCCGGCGTCTAGCGGCGTGATTGGCAAGCCCCGCATCGCGCCATTGGCCGCCAGGACGCTATAGGCGTAGACGGCATCAATGACCGAGACGGCGCCGCCCCGCTCCAGCAGGTCCAACTCCGGTCCAAGCGTGTCCAGGTTATTGAAGCCAAGCGCCCGCGCCGTTCGCAGCGTTGATTCCATACTTGTCTTGCTCGCCACGTGAACCGCTGGCGGCAGCAATCCCCCCGCCATCGCATCGCGCAGATTCAACGGACCGCGAAAGACGCCATCGGGATTTACCGGCGCGTAGATCAACTCGGCCGAGCGCCCCGGAAATAATTGGGGCAAATCCAAGACCATCGAGGCCGGCGTGAACTCGCGGCGCAGAAAGGCGTCGATATAGACGAAAGGCTGCAATACGATCGCGGGCTGATGACTGGGCGCCAGGGCATCCCCAACCATGCTGAGTATCAGTCCGCTGCTCACATCCACTAGAGTCAAGGCGCCAACTAGCGGCAACGCATTTGTCTCTCCACCCGCGCTCTGAATCGGCTCCTCTGCCTGGCAGAGCGATTCATTGTCGGCGATCAGCGGCGCCGAAAGCGCCAACCGGGCGCGCATGACACATTCCGCTTGCCGCTGCAGCGCCATATCGAGCGTGGTCGTGACGCGCAGCGCGCCGCGCGCCATCATCCTGGCGCCATCATAGCCGCGATCATCGAGTATTCCTTCCGCTTGCCGCCGCGCGTACTCCACAAATGCCGGCGCGTTCTCCGCCTGCCGTCCGTCCGCCAGCCCCAATTTTGCGATGGCGGACGCCGCCTGATCAAACTGCGCCTGGTCAATCATCTCGGCATCGAGCATGCGAAACAGCAAATCGGCGCCTCGCTCCCGCGCATGCAAGGGCGCGTCTACCGGATTGAGCGCCGGCTCGTCGACGACGGCCGCCAGCAGAGCCGACTCGGCAAGGGACAAGGAGGCCGCGGGTTTTCCCAAGTAAACTTGCGCGGCCGCCTCTAGTCCGAAGACGTCCTGCCCGTAATAGCCGCTGTTCAGCCGCCACTCGAGCAATGCGTCGGCCGAATGCCGGCGCCGGCTCTCAGCGGCGAGCACGATCTCGAGCAAGCGCGCATCCAGCCCGCTGGACAAGGCCCCTGGCAGAATCGCATCGCGCGCCAGATTGCCGCTGATCCCGGCTTCCGCCTCTAGTGGCGCGCCAAGAATGTAGCGCCAAACTTGCAGCAATGCTTGAGCGGGATCGAAAGCGTCGGCGCCAGGCGACGGGCCGCTCCCTTCAGCGACCCACGCGGCGCTGATGAGATGGGGCGGCAGGTTTTCCAACCTCAGCCAATGGCGATTGTCGCCGGCGGGAGCCGCGAGGGAAAAGATCAGATGGCGGCCGCTGGCATCATAGAAACGCGTTGCACCTCGCTCGCGCCCGAGCCACAGCGTCTCCTGCGGCGTCGGCATAAAACGGGCGGCCGAGGCATAAAGCCAGAGCGACAGTCCCAAGGCGCCGAGAAGCGGCGTCATAGCCAGCGCGAGCGGTATCCCGATGATAAGCGCCGACCAAAAAGCGGAGTGCCTGGTCTCCTTTTGACGCCGGCGTTTTCGGCTGCGGCGGCGGCGGATTATATGCGCGACGGCGGGCATGGCTTCGCCTGATGATTTCGTGGCGGCTACAGGGTCAAGTGTACTTACTTTCGCCGACGGCGCGACAGAGTACCGGCGCGCTTTCACCCATTGCGCGTCGCAGAAGCCCGGTTCAGTGCAGCGAGGCAAGAGAAGCGTGCCCCCGCGGTCGCGCGTCGGCAGTCGATTGCCCTGCCATTTGCGTTGCGGGCATCAAACCCCATCCCCCGGCCCCTTCCCGTAGGTCTATGTCGGCGGTCAGTGTCTACGCGACCTACGTGACCCAGCGAGCTAGGAAAGGGGAGCTAGACTTCGCGAGCGCTTGATTTATCAAGCTTCCTTCTCTCAGCGAGCCACAAGGTATTTTGCGAGGGCGACAT
Organism: Chloroflexota bacterium; assembly: GCA_011523705.1. Taxonomy (GTDB): domain Bacteria; phylum Chloroflexota; class Anaerolineae; order Aggregatilineales; family Phototrophicaceae; genus UBA6055. The sequence goes on from WTGC01000124.1 coordinate 8,422, forward strand.
TGTCGCGCGTGTGTCTAAGGCCGTAGTTCTACAGGTTATCCTGAAAGGCGGCCAAAGCTTCCCAATCGCCCTGCGCCGCCAGCTCAGCCTGCCGCGGCAGCGATTCCAAATTGGCCGGCGCCGCCCGGTTGGCCGCGCTGAAAATCGCCCGCAGCTCGTCGGCCGATTTGGACGCCAGCGCCGCATAAGTCTTGATGCCCGCTTCGTTCAGAATCCGCTGATAACCGGCCGCGATTCCCTTGATTCTCGTCAGATCGTCCGGCTCAATGCTGGCTGCCGGCTGGACGTCCCGTCTGACTTCGCGGCGCTTCGCCAAAGCTTCGGCTTCCGCGGCCGCTTCCTCAGCTGCTTGAACGGCATCTTCCGATCCCGGCGCCAGCGCGTCACGGCGTATCCAAATCCAGAACAGAACCGCCACCGCCAGCAATCCGAGCGACAAGGGGAACATATCGCGCCCGCCGGCCGGCAGGATGACGGCATTCACAGCCACTATGACGGCGCCGACCAACGCCATTGAAGCAGCCATATTCTTCGCATTCTGATTGAGCTTCATAGGACCTTCCAGATAACCAGGTCAATTGGCACAGGGGGATTATAACATAAGCCGCGTCACATTCGAGTCACCGGCGCCAGCGTCCGTGAGCCGACAAATCGCGAGTTCCATCTTACCGGCGTGAGCTTTCCAGCGTCCGCAAAACACGTACCAAAAGAACACGCCGACTTGACGAATGGGAACGGCGTCCGCACAATAGGCGGCAGTGGCGCGTTTTCGCCGCGCGGAACTTTCAATCCAATGAGAGGACAACTCACATGATTATCGGACTAACCAGCGTCTTTGTCGACGACCAAGACAAAGCGCTGAAATTCTATACGGAAAAACTCGGCTTCGAGCTGAAGCGCGATATTCCCCTCGGCAACCCGGCGGGCGACCGCTGGCTGACTCTTGTATCCCCCGAAGGCGCCCATGGCGTCGAGCTGCTGCTCGAGCCCAGCAGCAACGACCTTGCAAGAGACTTTCAGCAGGCGATGTTCGAGCAAGGCATCTCGGGCGGGCAGTTCAACAGCAGCGATATCCAGGCGGAATACGAGCGACTTAGCGAGCGCGGCGTCGAATTCACAATGACGCCAACCGACATCGGGCCCGCCATCATGGCCGTCTTCAATGACACCTGCGGCAATTTCATCACGGTCGTCCAGGAAAAAACGGGCTAACAAGGGAGCGCCCAGCTCGTCAATTTGCCCGAAGTCAGCGCCAGTGATATAGTCTGGTTTAGCAAATAGGCGGCCGGAGAATGTCAGGTGGACGATCTGGAATTGCGGCAATACTTGTTTGACTTGCAGGGCTATCTCATCATTGAAAATGCCTTGAGCGCGGACGAAGTCGCGACTCTGAATCAACTCATCGACGAGCAAAATCTTCCGCCGCCGTCTGAGTCGACGCGGTTCGGCAGCGCGCCAACACTGGCAGCTTCGCTGGTGAAGCCCGAAAGGGGCGTGCCGGAGGGCGAGGCGAGAACCGACCAGGCCGCTCCTGTCGGATCCGGCTTCCTCGGCTGGGGCAAGCCCTTTTGCGATCTGCTGGATCATCCCGCAATCATGCCGGTGCTGCGCATGAGGTTGGGCGATGCCTTCCGCCTCGATCGTCTCTACGGCATGAATATGAGCAAGGGCATGGCTTATGGCGGCTTGCATGCCGATTATGGCGCCACCGCGCCCCAATCCGACTTGGGACCCGGTGAGTATTATGCCTTCCGCGCCAACCAGATTTACGAAGGATTCGTCGTCGTCGCCTGGGCGCTGACGGACGGCGGCGGCGAGCATGGCGGCTTCTGCTGCATCCCCGGCAGCCACAAGAGCCACTACAAGCTGCCGCAACAAATCAGAGACGACCACGATTTGTCGCCCGCCGTCGTCATCCCCGAGATGCCAGCCGGCTCGGTCATACTTTTCACCGAGTCACTGACACACGGCACCGCCACCTGGCATGCCGAGCACGAGCGGCGCGCGCTCCTGTACAAGTATTGCGTCTCGCACCTGGCTTGGACATCCAAGCGCGTCGAGGCGCCGACCAATGTCGAGCTGACGCCACGGCAGCAGATCCTCTTGCGCGATCCAGGCGACCCGCTGCGCCACTTCGCCTCGCTGTTTGAAGAAGTGGTAATTTAGAACGACATCCGTAGTGGCGAACCAATGGGTTGCCCCTACTATTCGCTGGTGTATCGGGCATGGGATAGAACACGTGGGCGTCTCAGCGAGACGCCCCTACAGTACGCTGGCGTAACGGGAATGGGATTGGCAGGAGGGCGAGCCACCGTCTCGCCCCTACAGATCGTTGGTGGGGCGGGAATGGGATAGATAACGCGGGCGACTCTGTGAGTCGCCCCTACAAGGCTTTGCCCGCTTCTAAAGTGAATCGGCGACCCATTGGGACTACCCCCCCCCCGTCGGTCTCACCATATCAATAGGGGGAAGGTTTCGCTGAGATCCGCATTCATTGACGTATCCTCCGGCAGAATCCCCAAGTCTGTTGAATTTAGCTCCCCTCCCTGATGATTCGGGGAGGGGCCGGGGGAGGGGTAGACCCATGGGGCGGCAAGCTAAGCACAGTACCGGACTAACCTTACAGATCGATGCTTGGGCGCGCGACTACGACGCCTTTTCCTCGAAACGGATGTTGAGGAATTTCTCTTCGAATTTGGCGCTGGTGATTTCCAGATGCTGCAACTCGTCGGGCAGGACGATATTGCGGCGATAGGGACCGACGCTGAGCGTGATCTCTTCGCGCGATCGATAGAGATCGAGTTGTTCCTTTTGGGCGAAGCCGATGGGCACGCGCAGCATCCAACTGGAATCGCCATCGAGCTGTTCGAGCTTGTGCACGACGCCGTCAAACAGGCGCTCGGCCGGATTGCGCTCGCCGTAGAGTTCGTCGGCCAGCCGGCGCAGCATCTCGAGCCCCCCCATTTCTTCGCCGAAGAGCGGCGCCTTCAGCAGCGGCAAGCTGCCGAATGCTTCGCGCACGAAGTCGATATTCTCGGCTTGGCGCTCCTTCCAGCGCGTGAAGAAGGGGTCGGTGATCTCATCAGGAAAGATGCGGTTTACGAGGATGGCGTCGGTGGCGTAGTCGTAGAGATTGAGATAGGTGTAGGTGCGCTGGGTCTCGCGGATGACCATGCGCTCGGGATTGACGACCAGGCGGATGCTGGCGTGTTCGGGGTCGGTGAGTAATTCGCGCACGCCATCGAGGGTGTCGAAGAGCAGCTGTACCTGATCCCAGGCGTTTTCAGCGATGTCGATGCCCATGTCGTTCTTCTTGCCACGGGTGAAGAGTTTCTGCACCGGGCGGATGACGCTATCGAGGCCGCGCGCGATGCGCATCAGCCGCTCGACCCACCATCGAGTGACATCGGGCAGGCTAAGCAGGCGGATCGTCTCGGCGGTGGGCGCGGCGTCGACGATGAGCACATCATATTCGTCGGCTTGAAAGTATTCGCTGATCCAGAGCAGCTGGGCGCCCTCTTCCAAGCCGGGGATGATGGTCACTTCGGAGGCGTTGACCTTGGCGATGCCTTCGCG
>WTGC01000079.1 GCA_011523705.1 Chloroflexota bacterium
ACATTTTGATGCCGGTCGGCACGGCGATGATCATGGTCGTAATCATGAAGGGAATGCGCAGTTCGGGCTGCAAGCTGGTGAACATGTGGTGCGCCCAGACGGTGAAACCGACGAAGGCGATGCCCATGCTCGACAAACCGACCATGCGATAGCCGAAGACTGGCTTGCGGCTATGGACGGACAGCACCTCGCTGAGCACGCCCATGCCCGGCAACACCATGATATAGACGGCTGGGTGACTATAGAACCAGAAGATATTCTGCCACAGCAGCACATCGCCACCGCCAGCGGCGTCAAAGAAGGTTGTGCCGGCGACGCGATCGAGCAGCAGCAAAGTGAGCGCGCCAGCGAGGAAGGGCGTCGCCATGACCGCGATGATGCTGGTCGCCAAAACCGCCCAACAGAGCAGGGGCATGCGCCAGATGGTCATCTCGGGCGGGCGCATGTTGAAGATCGTAACGATGAAGTTGATGGAACCCATGATAGAGGAGATGCCGAGCAAGTGCGCGCCCAATGCCCAAAGCGTTTGACCGTCTCCGCTGAAGAGCGTTGAGAGCGGCGGGTAGGAGGTCCAGCCGGCTTCAGCCGGGCTGACGAAATATCCCAGGAGCACGACTACAGCCGCGGGCGGAATCAGCCAGAATGCGAAGGCGTTCAGCCAGGGGAAGGCCATATCTTTAGCGCCGAGCTGCAGCGGCACGACGAAATTGCCGAAGGCAGCCCACATCGGAATGATGAAGAGGAAGATCATGATGGTGCCGTGGATGGTGAAGAGGCTGTTATAGGCGGCGCCAGAGACCATCACATCAAGATCGGGCGTCCACAGTTCGAGGCGGATGAGCATCGCCATCGCGCCGCCAACCATGAAGAAGATGAAGGCGGCCACGCCGTACTGCACGCCGATGATCTTGTGATCGACGCTCCAACGCAGATAATCGCTCAGAGCCGGGCGCCGCAGCGCTTCCGCTTCTTGCTGTTCCGCTTTTGCCCCCAGGGGGACGGCAATGGTTGCCATAATCGCGTCTTCTCACTCCAGTCTTGGCGTTATTGTTTTGGCGAGCGCCCTAGTTCATTCGCTGTATTTGACATCACGACGAGTCATCGCCGGCTTCCGCCTCGGCATCCGGCGTCTCGGCGCCGACGTCGCTGTCCATGCCGAAGGTAATATCGACTTCGTAGCCGAAGACGGTTTGGATAGCGTTTGGAATCGCCGTGCCGGCATTTTCCATATCACAGTCGGAGTTCTCGCCCTCGGTGCAGAGGAAAGCCACAATCGCATAGAGTTGCTCGGGCGACATGACATTGGCCGCTTCCATGACATCGGGACCGAAGGCGGCCATTTGCTGGTCGTAGCCGGGGACGCGGAAGGCGCCCGAATTCCATATCGACGTGGCGATGTATTCTTCCGCCGATTGCCCGGGCACACGTTCACCGGCGCGGTCGGCGACGCCGTTCAGCGATGGACCGGTTGTGGCGGTCCAGTCGAGGCGGTCGAGGATGTGGCAACTGTTGCAGATGTAATTCTGAATCTCCATCTCGCCGCGCAGAACCGGATCGGCCGGCGGATTGAGAATGGCGTGGATGGCGGGCTCGTAGAATTCCGCGAGAAATTGGGATTCGTCCTCGTAGACGATAACCGTGCCGCGCATCCGACCATGCCCGTCGCCACAAAGCTCGGCGCAGACAATGGGGTATTCGGCTGGGTACTCGCGGCCTTCCACGCGCACGGGCGTGAAGCGCAGCTCGGTGGGGCGGCCGCCTTTGGCCGGGTCGCCGGGCAGCAGGTCTTGCTTGACGCGCATCGCCGGCACCCAATAGGAGTGGATGACGTCTTGTGTCCCCAGGGTCAGGTCGACATTTTGGCCGATGTAGGTGTGCAATTCGGCGCCGCTGTTTATGATGATCTGATTGCCGTCGGGGTCGAAGCGCTCAGTGACGTAGGTATGCGTCCAAGCGTAGCGCGCGCCGTTGACATTAATGGCGATGCTATTCCCGTCCACCAGGTTGACCGACGCTTTCGGTTCGGAGTTTTGCGTCCAGATGTTGTAGCTCACGACAGCCAAGAAAACGATCACCATCGAGGGGATGATCGTCCAGACGATCTCCAGCAGCGGATTGCCCTGGTAAGTCGGCCCATCGCTGTGATCGCCGGGGCGGGCGCGAAAGGCGATGACCGAGATCAGCAGCATGCCTTGAATCAGGAAGAAGACCACGCCGCCGATGATCATGAGAATGTAAAAGAGTTCATCGACGCTTTTGGATTCAGCCGAGGCTTGATCGGGCAGCACCACCGGCACAAAAGTGGTGAACCAGTTGATGCCGATGACGCTGACGAGCAAGAAGACGGCGGTGACGACGACCGCGGCCGGGCTGATCGATGGCGTGTTGGAACGGGTGTTTTCCATACGGGACTACCACCTGGTATTCACGGGTCCGCAAACGCGATGGATTTCCCCCGCCTTTAGACGCGGTAGGGCGCATCAGCGCAAGGGACCCGGAACGACTGATTCCGTGAGTTGCTCCGCTTGTTAAAGTTATCACAATTCTAGCGAAAAGCCGATTCGTTTACAAGTTCAGGTCTGGCTAGTCGGATAGATTCTGTTGGTTAAAATCTTGTCTAACCCCACCCCCGACCCCTCCCCGAAGCATCAGGGGTCGCGTAGGTCGCGTAGACACAGACCGCCGACACTGACGCGCCGGAGGGGAGCGTATTGCAGGAAGTGTCGAGTATTGGCCGTTGGCTGTACCTTCAAAGCGGTCCGCCCATCTTTCCTGCGCTTCTGTTGGAAGAACTCTCCGCTTAGGGTAACATTTGGACGGGTACGCGAGCAGTTGAAGGCGGGGTAATGAAAGCGACGCAGGGCAAGAGCGATTATTTCTGGCTGGCTTATGCCGCGCTTAATTTCGTCTTGCTCGCCGCCGCCGTTGGTCTCGGCTTCGTTACCTTTTTCCACTCGCTGGAGATTGTGCTGTCGCTGGGCGCCCGTGTGATTTGGGAATCGCTGGGCGATACGGTTCAGGGCAAGTACGCTTTGGCCACCTTGCGCAATGTCTGGCTGCTGCTAGGGGGCATGCTTTTTCTCGCCATCATCATTTACTGCATCAATGTCTTCTTCAAGCGCTGGCGCGAAATGCGCATTCAACGCGCTTATATCATCGTCTTAGTGATCGAAGCGCTGATTGTTCTAGTCTCCATGGCGCTAAGCTGACTCAACGCGCGCCGAAGTAATAGTATTCGAGGATATCGCGGGTTAAGGGCGCGGCAATCGCCGAGCCTTCGCCCGCGGTCTCGACCATGGTGACGATCACTATTTGAGGCTCCTTGGCTGGCGCGTAGGCGATGAACCAACTGTGCGGCGGATCGTCTTCATCGGGGACTTGAGCGGTGCCGGTTTTGCCGCAGACGCCGATATCGAGCAGGGGCGAGATGTAGAATTGATGGGCGGCCGTGCCCGAATAAGAGTTGACGACATCGCACATGCCGCGGCGGACGATGGCGAGATTGGCCGGTTTCAGTTGGGCGTCGACCATGACCTCACGCTCGGCGACGCGCGTGCGTTGATCGAGGATGCCCCGCTCGCGCACCAGATGGGGACGCAGGAGATAGCCGCCGTTGGCGATGGCGGCGTAGAGGCGCGCCATTTGCAGCGGCGTCGCCTGCACCTCGCCTTGGCCGATGGACAGATTGACGGCGTGGGCATAAGACCAGGGCAGCCCGGTGTAGATGGCGACATTTTCCGGCGTGGGCAGAATACCGGCGACTTCCTGAATCGAATTGATGCCGGTCAATTTGCCCAAGCCCAGCAGCCGCCCAAATGATGGCAGCAGCCAGGGATCTCTGGCGTTCAAGCTGAAACCGGCTTGGTAGAAAAAGGGATTGCAGCTGTTAGTGACGCCGGTCTGGACCGACATGATGCCGTGGCCGCCGCGCAGCCAGTCATAACGCACATCGGTTCCGTAAGCCCAACTGCCTGTACAGTTGTAGCGGGTGGTTTCGTCGTAGACGCCGCTTTCCAGCGCGGCGATGGCGGTCAAGCCCTTCATCACCGAGCCGGTGGGATAGGCGCCCTGGGTCGTCCGATTGAGCAGGGGCTTGCGCTCGTCTTCGACGATCACTTGCAGGCCTTCAGCCGCTTGGGCGCGGCCTGTTGTCGGGAAGGGATTGAGGATGTTGCCGTCGTAGGCCGGATAGCTGTACATCGTCAGGATCTCGCCATTGTTGACGTCCATGATGACGACCGAGGCGCCGCTGGAGCCTGCGGACCAGGGGCTGCTTGCGTAGCCTTGCTGGATCAAACGCGCGACCTCCGCCTGCAAGCCGGCGTCGATTGTGAGCCAAAGGCTTTCGGGGATGCGCGAAGGAACTTCGCTGAGCGCGCGCAGGCGAGCTCCATCAGGCGCGACCAGCGACAGGCGTCCGCCGGGGCGCCCGGCCAAGATGTCATTCATGCTCTCCTCGACGCCGCTCTTGCCGATGATCGTCTCGGCATTGAAGCCGATGGCTTCGAGCTGTGGGATTTCAGTCGCGTCCGGGTAGCCGACATGGCCGATGACATGTGGCAGGAGCGCCCCGTGAACGTAGCGGCGGGTCGGCTGCTGGCGGAATTCGGCGCCGCAATAGACCTTCATCAAGTCGTTGTTCTTGATGAAGACATCCGGCTCGATGAGGCCGGCGTCTACCAGCCAGTGCGAGCGCGAGCGCAGATTGAACAAGTCCTCGATTTCGGCCAAGGGTACTTCCAGCGATTCGGCCAGGAGCTGAAAGCAGACGTCGCGGTCGGGGATGCGCGCGTTGTTCGCGAGGACGCGCACCATGCGGCCGTTTTGATCGGCGAGGGCGACGCCATGGCGGTCGTAGATGTTGGCGCGGCTGGGCACTTGCGCTTCGAATACCAGCCGCGCGCCTTCGCCCATTTCGGCGAAGATATCAGCCCGTGACCAAGCGATGCGCCAGCCGCCCGCCTGTGGGTCCATCACCAAGTGCAGGCTGCGTTTCGCGTCGGTGAAACGGCCCAGGTTGCGCGTATGGAAAGTCATATCGTATTGCAAGGTCAGCAAGCGCGCATCGCCGCTCAGGTTTCTGGGCATGTATTCGATGCGCTCTAAGGTCAGTTGGTCTTGCGCCGATTGATAGGCGGCGCGGAATTCGTCCAGGGGCGTCAACTCTCGGTTGCGAAAGGTCAGCAGCCGGTGCATCTCGGCGAAGTCGCCAATTCGCCAGGCGTCGAGGAAGCCCCGTGCCGCCTCTTCAGCGGAGGCCAGATCGGCGCCGCGCGTGGGCACTGCCGCCGTTGTGGGCAGGGGAAGAGCCGATTGCTCGGCGCTCGCGCGGCAGGCGGCGAGAAACAGGAGGGCAATGACATGAGTCAGAATGACGAAACGCATGGCGACCAGCTTGACCCATAATTGGCACGACCATCCATTATAGTGGAATCGTCAGATCGGAAAATGTCTCAGACGGGGAATCGGCAGCGCGTCTTGATTAGGTTTCAGGCTGGGTAAGGGCGATGTCCGCGATGTGGATGTGGTCCTTTCCGTCGGCGGCGATCAGGCGCTGCCAAGTCGCCGGGTCGTACAAGCCGCTGATGAGCCGATAGACGCCGGGGGGCAGGTCGGGCGGGAGGCTCAATACGAATTCCCTTCCCAGCAAGATTTCGTCGGGATCATCCCAGGTGGTCGTCGGCCGGCGGTCATCCCAGAGCGGCACATAATCAACTTGCGCGGCGATCTCGCCTGCTTCGCTGATGAGGTGGTTGAAGACATGGTGGATTGAACTCGTCGGATTTTGCGCGCGCCAGTAGTGGCGGAAAACGATGTCGTCGCCAGCGGCGATTTCGCTCGTGTTTAGATCGTAGCCGACGAGTTGAATAGGACCCAACTGCGCGCCGCTTTCGTTCTGCATGGGGAAAAGGCGCAGGACAACCATGCTTGGTCCACGAAAGCGGGGATCGGGCGGATAGCTCTTGAGCAATACGGTGTCATCGGGGAAGTAGATATGGGGGTCGTCCGCGTCCGGCGGGTAGGGCATGATGGCGTAAACAGCGTCATGGGAGCGCCAAGACGCCAGCGATCTTTCGGGAAGCCGGCGAAGCGTCCGCGCCAGCGGATAGTCGTGCAAGCCCGTATAACCGCCCCATGAGCGGTTGAATACCTTGTGATTGGGTCCGTCTCTATCGGTGATGTAGTTGCCAGGCGGGAGAGATGTATCCATATACGACATCAAGTCGTTGCGGCGGTCGTGGAGGGTGAAGTTATGCGCCAGGGCATCGGATTCTCGATAGTTAGGAACAAGGCTGACAACCAGGACGACGATTACGATACCAGCGGGAAGCGCCCTTGCAATGGAGCCTTTGTTCGAATTGGAAGGCAAGCCCCGCATGAGTTCGGCGAGCAAATAGATTATCGCGGTCAAAGCAACAGCAAAGAGCGTTGCCAGCATGGCGCCCATCCCAAAGTATTGCCGGAGGCTAAAGCCGCGCGAAGGCAGCAAATGAGTGCCAACCAGCCATGCCAGAGCCGAAAGCGCGACGACAATGAGGGCCACGCCATTGATTCGCCTCCGGTAGCGCCATATTAACGCGCCGCCTATTAGCGCAATCAGCCATATTTCCAGCGGATGAAATACGGTCACCAATAGCGTTGACAAGCCGTGCCACAAAATATCCGGCGTTGGCATGACGAAGCGTACTTCGGTGATTGGAAACTTGAAGATATGCTTTGGCGCGTCAAGCGTTAGATAGATCAGCAGCAGCCAATACAAGAACACGGCGAATCGCAGGCCATTCCAAAATGTCTGCCGCAAGGCATCCTTTCGCCATGGTGGAATGCGCCAGCCAGTCAGCAGGGGCAGCAAAAGGATGAAGGGGGCGATAATGATCGCCTGCGTCTTGAACGCGATCGCCAGCATGATGCTGTAGACGGCGGCTGTGTTGAAGCTGCGCCGGAGTTGATAATGACTGACCAGCGCCAGCCACAGCGCCAATAAACACAGGAACGTATTGTATCCATCTGGCACAACCCAATGCGCTCTTTCGACGACCCAGGGATTGACGATCCAGATCGCCGCTGCCATCAGCCCGGTTAGCGGCTGCGCCATCAGCGCGCCGAGCAGCGCGATCATAACGATCGCCAGCAACCAGACGGAAATCGTCATCAATCGAAGCGCCGGCAGCATCGTGCCGTGATGCGCGTCTACCGGTTTGATATGTTTGAGAACAGGCAATGTCACCAAACGCAAACCGGGCGGATACGATTCTCTGAAGACGCCGCGCGCGTGCCCCATGTCGATGATGTGCTGCGCTTCGAGCAGATTCTGCGGTTCGTCGTTGTGGTCAATATAGGGCAGGCTGGTGTTATAGCCGCGCAGGTACAGCCAGGACGCGAGCAGCAGCAGCAAGGCGAGACCGAGCCACCACCATTTGGAGCGGGGTATGATTGGCAAAGTATTCTCGCTAGTTTGCATTATTCCAGCTCTAGCCAACTGTCCAGGCGAAACGTGACGCGTTGCGGGTGACCGGCGCCGATGTACTCGGCCAGATTCTGGAAGTCCTGCCCGTCAAATCGCGCTGACAGGTCAAAGCGGTCCGGATTGACCCAAACTTCGTGGCTGAATCCGTATCGCATAGCGCCGAAATAAGCGAGGCCGGGGGCGCTCCGGTCGGCGCTGCAGGGTCCGCCCGCTATCGGGCAGCCGACGATGTTTTCATGAACGCCAAATAGCATGCTCTCCGCGTTGACTCGAATACCGGATTCAGCGGCTGCGTAATAGATGTCGCTGCTCAAGTCATGCGTTTGCCAATATTGCGAATCGGGATTGAATACCTCCAATACCGTATGCTGATTTAGCCAGCCCGGATCGGACTTGTACAAGAAAACCAGCCGGCTCTCGATGCCTAATTCCTTGAGAATGGTCAACATGGCTGTGGAGCGGCCGTCGCATTGCAAGCGGGGCATGTCGCTGGTTAGACCTTGTGAATGGTCATACATGAGTTGGACGGCGTCGCTGAAGTCGGGCGCATATTCGAGCTGCTTGTTTGTGAGGCTGTTCTGATTGACAAACCGGTGAACGGCGTCGATGAGTTCCGACGCGCCGAGATGGCGGTCGTGAAATTGCCGGGCGGTCGCCGACAGTTCGTCGTAGGGCATTGCTGGGACGCGCATGCGGCGCAGACGCTGCAAGGCGGAGACTTCGCTCCATTCGCTGCCAGCGCTTTCATAGACGCCATCGGCGTCGAGGTTGACGACCGCAACCTGCCAATAAAAGTTGCCGCGGCTCAGGCTGAAGCTGTCAATGATCTGCTGAACCGACGCACTACTATCCAGGGTCCAGACTTCCTGAAATGGCTTGTCGTCCGTCCAGATTCTGAGGGCGTACCTCTGATCGGCCGCGAGCCCGCTCGTCCAGGACCATTGAAGCGTTATATCGGAATTGACGAATTCGCTGCCGTCCGCGGGCAAAAGCGGCAGGGGCGCCCGCTGTGAACTGGCGTCTTGTCTCCCCGGCGACGTCAAGTCACCTTCCGGCGCCTGGATGAATACGCCTATAGCATAACCCACGGCGCCGAAGAATATGAGGACCAATGCTATTGCTGCGAGAAATCGCAAGATAATGACTTAGATACACCCGTGTTCAATCTTACCTATTGTAACCTTACCTCATAAAATGTCCAGTGATCAGACCCGCTTTTCGCATCTTGTACCAGCTTGCCAGCGCGCCTATCGTCTTATCATCGCTGCGCTGTTCCCACAACAGATCTAGATGCGGCGCAAAAGCCGCCGCGACCGTCCGCGGGTCCCAGCCGACCGTCGATTCGCGACGCGGATGACTGGCGTAGAGCATGAAGAGACCCCCTGGCGCAAGCCGATTGGCGATGGCGTGCGCATAGGCTTCAATGGTGATCGTGTTGATGCTGTGCCCGCAGCCGATGTCGATGATGAGATCGTAATCGCTCCGCAGGTCGGGCAATTGGTCCAGGCGCGTCACGTCATGGCAGAAGAGTCGGTAGGCATCGGCCGGGAATCCGCTTAGTTTGGCGCTGGCAATGTCAATTGCCTTTTGCACAAAGTCGACGCCGTCCGCGCGCCAGCCTTGCCGCAGCAGATCACGGATCACTGTGCCGCTTCCGCAGCCGAGGTCCAGTGCCCTGCCGGCGGGCAACTCCGCAAACAGCTCAACGATTTCTGGCGGGGTGATGCCGCTGTCCCAGGGTATGTCGCCGCTGGCGTAGCGTTCGCTGAAGCGGGCGTAACGGTCTTCGGTCATGGATTGATCACAAACAGAATCTGTAGGGGCGATACTTGTATCGCCCGAAGTTTCGAGAGGATGATTGCGGGCGACTCAAGAGTCGCCCCTACATCCAATCTCTTGTGGACTAGAGTCACGTGATCGGCACCATGTGGATGACGGTGACGCCAGCGCCGCCTTCTTGCTGCTGGCCCTGGGTCACTTTGCTCACGAGTAGATGCTCACTGAGGTAGCCGCGCACGGCTTGACGGAGGCGCCCGGTGCCTTTGCCATGAATGATGCGGCCGAAAGGCAAGCCCGAGTTATAGGCGGCGTTGATGTAGCGGTCGAGGATTTCCAGCGCTTCATCGACGCGTTTGCCGCGAATATCCAGTTCCATGCCGGGCGATTCCGCTTTGGGCAGCTGCGTTTCGGCCGGCTCGAATTGGCGGACGTGACCGCGTTCGGCCGCTCGTTTCTCGCTGCGGCTGCGGTGGCGCATATCACCGAACTGCGCCCGCACGCGCAGGGCGCCGACTTGCACTTGAGCCGCTTTGTCATCCAGCTCGGCGATGGTCCCTTCCGCGTTGAGAGCTTCAAGGAAGACGGTATCGCCGACGCGCGGCAGCCAATCGATATCTTCGAGATGTCCCAGCTGGTCGGCGTCGTCCAGGGGCGCGTCCGTCCAATTCGCCATTTTGTCGGCGGCCGCTTTCAGCGCGTTGAGCGTCTCGGCCGGCATGCCCGCCGACCGCAGTTCGACCCGCATTTTGCGCAGCTGTTTGTTGAAGTCGGCAAGATCAGCTTCGGCGTGGCGGCGCGCGGCGCGGATGACATCGCGCCTCTCGTCTTCGATATTGTCGAGGCGCGCTTGCAGCTCGTCGCGCTGCTGCGTCTGCTGCTGGCGCAGGTATTCCAATTCTTCGTGCTGGAGGCGGATCTCGGCGCGGGTGCGTTGGATTTCATCGAGCAGATCGTCAGCCGCCAGATCTTCGGTGGCGACCATGCCGCGGGCGTCGGCGACGATGGCTGAATCCAGCCCGAGCCGTTCGGCGATCGCCAAGGCATTCGAGCGGCCCGGCAAGCCTACGATCAAGCGATAGGTCGGCTGCAGCGTTTCCAGATCGAATTCGACGCTGGCGTTGCGCACTCCCGCCGTCTCCACCCCGTAAACTTTCAACTCGGGATGGTGCGTGGTGACCAGGGTGGTAACGCCGCCATTCCGGAGGCAATTGAGCAAGGCGCGCGCCAAGGCCGAGCCTTCGGTCGGGTCGGTGCCGGCGCCGACTTCGTCGAGGATCACCAGCGACCGATGGTCGGCGCGCTCGAGGATGTCGATGATATTGGTCATGTGCGAGGAAAAGGTGGAGAGCGATTGCTCGATGCTCTGCTCGTCTCCGATATCGGCGAAGACGCCGCGATAGACCGAGAGCGCCGCCTCATCGGCGGGCACGTGCAAGCCGCATTGCGCCATCATGACGATTAAGCCGACAGTCTTAAGCGCGACCGTCTTGCCGCCGGTGTTGGGACCAGTGACCACAAGCACCCAGCTATCTTCGTCAAAGCTGAGATCCAGCGGCACGACTTTACCCTTCAGGAGCGGATGCCGCGCTCCCTTAAGGTGAATGGTCGTGCCTGGGTGGGCGAAACCGTCCGGGCGCGGGCCGATGCCAACCATCTTGGGCTGGACGCAATTGTGGTCGATGGCGTAGCGCGCTTTGGCAATGGTGAGATCGAGATATCCCAGCAGCTGGACTGTGCGCACGATGCGCTCGCTTTCGCCGGCGATCTCCTCGGTGAGGTCGGCCAGGATGCGGCGGATCTCTTTTTCTTCGTCCACCTGCAGTTCGCGCCACTTGTTGTTGAGCTCGACGGTTTCCAGCGGCTCGACGAACACGGTGGCGCCGGAGGCTGATGAGTCGTGCAAGATGCCTTTGATCTTGCCCTTGTGCTCGGCTTTTAGGGGGACGACGTAGCGGCCGTTGCGCATGGTGACGATGGCTTCTTGCAGTTTGCTCTGATTCGCTTTGTTGGTGACGATGCGATTGAGCTTGTTCTGCAGGCGATCGAAGGCGACTTTCAGATCGCGGCGGATGATCGCCAGGCGCGCGCTGGCGGTGTCTTTGATTTCGGCGTTGTCGTCGACCGTTTTTTCGATAGTATGCTGCAGCTCGAGGCATTCTTCGATTTCGTTCGCCAGCTCGGCGAGCAGGGGAAAGGTCGCGCCCATGCGCCCGAGAGTGCGCTTGAGCGTGGAGCCGCGCCGCAGCGTATAGCGGATATCGAGCAGAATGCTGGGCTCGACGATGACGCCGCGCTGGGCTTTGATGACTGGCTCGCGGACATCGCGCGCGCCGCGCACAGTGATATTTGATCGCTCTTCCAACAGGGCGACCGCTTCCGCCGTTTCCCGCTGCCAAAGCTGGACTTCTTCCAGCTCTGTCGAGGGGAAGAGTTCGATCGCGAATTCCGCGCCCGCGCCAAAAGTGGTGTAGGACGTGAGGTCTTGCAGGATCTTGTGCAGCTCGAGGGTGGCGAGCGTTTTTTCACTGATCATGGGTAGAGTATTCCGCTATGATTCGGCGCCGCTCCCAATCGGGAAATGGGCGCAGGTCATTGTATGGCAAGGCATTGGCGCTGTCAATCAAGGGTGGTGCTATACCCCTCACCCCCCGGCCCCCTCTCCCACTAGGGGAGAGGGGGAGCTAATGACAGCGGCATCTGCGAAATAAGCCCCTCCCTCTTCATGGGGGAGGGGTTTGGGG
>WTGC01000065.1 GCA_011523705.1 Chloroflexota bacterium
TCGTGCAGCTGGGCGGCGGCGGCGCTGATGGCGGCATGGGCGGGATGGGATTCGTCTTCCTGCCCGGGAGACCAGGGGAAGGGGAAGGTCTCGAAGGTGGTGGTCGGCGTGTAGCGGGGATCGTTGCCTTTGCCGAGCCAGGTGCCCTTGCGCAGGGACCAGACTTCGTGCAGCTTGGAGTGGAGGACGCCGAAGAAGTAGTCGTCGTCGCGGGCGATGGCGACGGTGGCTGAGTCGGGCAAGACCGCGACATCCAGCCAGACAAAGACTCGGTGTTTGGCGACGCGCGGTGTGCAGATAAATCGTTCGACTTGATTCAAGGCGTCGCGCATTCCTGGGCGAGACTCGGCATGAATCCACCAGTAAACTCTGTGGTTCTTGCGTCTAAGATTTTTCCTAGCCGGATAAACAATTTCTTCAACATGCCTGAATGGACTACTGTATTTGCGTGCGTCTTCCACCGACATATAAGGACCGAAGTCAATTATCCACATATCACGCGGTCGCCTAACAATGTCGGCTCCATTCACCCAAGGACTTATAACATCCTGATTATCAAAGCCAGACTCGTTTGTGTCTGCTAACATCCTTTCAGCAATGTCCGCACTTATGTCAAATCCCCCGCCCTTTTGGCTGCCAATAAACGCTAACTCTTCGTTAGAGCGCAAAGCCTTAGAAGCGGTTATATCGACTGTAGAGGTCAAATCTGCGTTTATGTTTATGACGGGCATTCCGTCGAGTGCTCGTGCGGTTTCATGCCCCGCGTCAAAAGCGATCATAGACACACGAACAGCCGCGCCGTCCAAAATCCATTCGCGATCTGACCAAGCCATGAAGATGTCGCCCGTGTCCTTTATTCGCTCCAAAACTCTTCGATTGGCCCCACCACGAATTGAATTTGTCGCCAGTAACCCGGTTCTTTTTGCCTGACCTGTTTCTATCTGTTCACGCGCATTTTCAAACCAGTAAGTCACCAAATCTGCGCCACCGGGCACTCGGCCTTCATAGAAACTGCGCAGCCGATCAACATACTCACCTTCAAGCTCGCTGCGCATCAACTTGTCGCCCAAAAAAGGCGGGTTGCCGACGATGACATCGACGGCGGGCCAGTCGACCGTTTTCGTTTGCGGGCGATTCACAGAATCGCCCCTACAGCTTTCGACGGTGGCAGGGTCTCGCGGGCGATTCACAGATTCGCCCCTACAGTCGCCATTTGCGGGCATGGATGGCGCGCCTTCCCCCTGATTCATCGGGGGGACCGAGGGGGGTAATATCGCATCCTTACAAACGATATTATCTTCCAGCTCTTCCAGAATCGGCTCGGCGAATTCTTGACCGTAGCCGTTGTTGATGCGCCACTGGATATAGCCGATCCAGACGACGATGCTGGCGAGGGCGTGGGCGATGGGGTCGATTTCGATGCCATACATCTGGCGCGGATGCACTTCCCGCGTCGCCATTTGCAAGCCGGCCCATAGCGGATGGTGGATGACCTCTTTCTCCAGGTCCATCAGCATTTGCAGGGAGACATAGAGGAAGTTGCCGCTGCCGCAAGCGGGGTCGAGCACGGTCGTTTCGCGGATGCGCTTTAAGATGCGCTCGCGCAAAGCCAGCAGTCGATTGCGAGCGCTGGTCTTGGCTCGTCCTGTTTCCGCCAAGTCGTAACGCTGGCGAATTGGCTGCGCTTCGCTTTGCACAGCCATCCATTCCTCACGCAGGGGCTGCATCAGCACCGGTTCGACGATGAGCAGAATATCTTCGCGCGAGGTGTAGTGGGCGCCGCGCTGGCTGCGTTTGTTCGGGTCCAGGCTGCGCTCAAAGAGCGTGCCGAAAATGGATGGTTCGATGGATTCCCAATTGAGCTTGGCCGCTTTCGCCAGTTCTTCTATCGCTTTCACCTGAAGGGTTTCGACGCCGACGACTTTGAAGAGCGTGCCGTTGAAGTAGGGGATGTCGCGCATGAACATGTTTCCGCCTTCGTTCATGGCGATGAAGAGATTCTGAACATACTGTTTGAAGACGCCGGGCTTGCCGCGCGAATTCTCAACAATGGTGCTGAAGATGCCCTGCGCCTCGCCGGGCATGGCTGGCAGCAAGCCGACATCTTCGGCGAAGAGGCAGAATACAAGTTTGGTCAGGAAGTAGGCGATGCGGGTTGGCTCGGCATTCCAGTCGCGCATATTGTCGGCGATCAGTTGAAAGGCGTCGGCCGCCTCTTTGGTGACTTGCTCGGTGTTGCGGCCCGGGTGCAGGCGTTCCGGCGCGTGAAACATGGCGCGCAGCCAGCCAAAGATTTCGTTTCTGCTGGCGATTTCATGGTGGCTGAAGCGATAGACGCGCTTCTCAGTATTGGGAAAATTGGTATGGATTTCCCAATGGTTTATATCGGTGACGACCAATAGCGGCGGGTTCTTCAGGTTTTCGCGGTATCGTTGCAATTGCTCGTAAGCGGCGTTCAGGTCCTTGTATTTGTCGGGCGATTTATACTCGATAGCGAAGTGATTTTCATAATAGACGTCGGCGAAGCCATGACCGTTCGTCCCTCGTAGCGACTGCTCAAAGACAAAGGTCTCTCCCCTTTGAGTCATGCCTACGCCGGCCGGCATCTCGACGCCTACCATTTGGCAGAGTTCGAGAAAATGCCGTTGAGCGCTTTGGCGCTCGCCCAGTTGGGAGTTCGCCCAGTTTTCTACAAATTCTTGCGGGCTCATTGCAACTCTCTGTGCCCTCTGCGTCTCTGTGGCAAAACCAAGAAACCTAAGGCACCACCCGGTGGTTCAGCATCTCGTTCAGCGCCACCACCAGCCGCCGCAGTTCGTCTTCCATATCGCGGCTGACGCCGTCTTGAATCAGCGCCTCGCGGAAGAGGTCGCGGGCGTCGCGGATATTCTCGTGGCCCTCGCGCAGCTTGCCCAAGCCCTTGCGCATTTGCACGCGCGCGTCGCTGCTGGCGCTGCTGGTGTAATAATCGGGGAATTGCCAGCCGTGCTGGGTGGCGGCGCGCTGCAAGCCGTTGACGAACTCGCGCGCCGATTCGATGCGCTCGCCCGCCCCGCGATTCAGCAGCTCGGCGATGCCTTCGCTCAGGCTGGGCTCCATGCTGAAATCCAGCGAGTCAATATCGGTGTAGCGCGCTTCGACCGCTTCGCGGCTGCTGGGCTGGGGGCGCAGCGATGTCTTCTGCGGCGACATGCCGGTGAAGAGGGTGTAGAGCACGCCCACGCACATATTGTGCACATCTTTCTGGTATTGCTGCGGCGCGCCCATTCGGTCGTCTTCCAGGATGCGCGAGCTGTTGAAGTCGATCACCTTGAGGTGGATGCCGTCCCAATAAACGTGTTCCAGCTTGTGATCGAGATAAACGATCCGGTTGGCGTGCGCCAGCGCCAGCAGCTCGCTGAATTGCAGCGCCAGCGACAAGCCTTCTTCGCTGGGCAGGCGCCAGCGCCGGTTGGGCTGGTTCGGCTTCATCAAATAGAAGAGGCTGTGATAGCGCGGCAGGTTCTCCAGCGCCAGATAGGGGCGCCAGCCGGCGGCGGCGAAACGTCCCATATTGTCGATGAAACCGCGGACATCGCCCTGGAAGGAGTTGATTTCGCCGGCGCGCGGCGCTTCTTCGCCGTCCGAGATGAAGCCGCAGTCGTAGAGCTTGACGATGTTGGGGCTGTGCCAGAGGCGCTTCAGGATATCGGCTTCGTTGCCGAAGGCGCGATACTCCCAGCGCATATCGCCGTCGGGGTCGAGGTGCTCGGGCCGCATCACCTTGAAGGCGACGCTGCCGCCCCCGCGCAAGTCGACCGCGTCCAGCACGCGCGCGTAATGACCGAGCGCGAAGGTATCAATGAAATTGTTCAGTTGATAGAGTTCCGAGAGACGCGGCATGTTCCGACCTGCTCGCTGTGCGCCGCTGGCGAAAGGCGCAAGGGCATAAGCTCCTAATTTACCATATATGACAAGGCATAACACAGGGTCGTTTTAGCCGACGATTGCCCGCCGCCGGCGATAATCCGCGGCCGGGCGTCGTCTGCTAAAATGAGGACAGTCAAAGTAGGTCTCGCCGAGCATTCGCCTTGCGCTACATCATCTTCTGCCTGCTTCCCCTGCTGATCTGGGGGGGAGCGCAGAGCCAGCCATCCGACATCATTGAGCGCGCCCGCCGCAGCGTCAGCGCCGCCTTGCCCGAGCTCAACGCTGCCCCTAGCCCCGCCCTGACCGTGCTCGAACAGGTCGATTCGACGGCGCTTGGCTGCCGGTTGATCGCCGGCCTGCCGCTGTCGTCGCCGATCGCCGCTTATCGCCTTGAATTCACGCTCGATGGCGAGCCGTTCGCAGTTTACGTCTCGGCTGATGGCAGCATGATCCAGCCCTGCGATGAGCGCTTCCCCAACTTGGGCGCGGGGACGATTCCCGCTGAACGGGCGCGCGTCGACAGCGATGGCGATGGCTTGGCTGATGGCGTTGACGCCTGCCCGCAAATGGCTGGCATCCCGGCGATGGAGCGAGCCGGCTGCCCACAGCCCAGCGACAGCGATCGTGATGGCGACGGCAGTCCCGACGCGCGTGACCGCTGCCCGGCGCAAGCTGGCGCCGCGGCCGCTCATGGCTGCGCCTTAATGCGCGATGAAGATGGCGATGGCGCCCCAGATCACATTGACATTTGCCCAGCCGATTTCGGTATCATGCGCCCGGGATTCGCCCGCGGCTGCCCAGCCGATGGCAGCGGGAGCTCCCCCCGGCGGCGCGGCGCCGACGAAACCTGCCTGGCAAGGGGTGACGCGCCGATTTACGCGGGAAGCTCCACCGAGGCGGATGTCATTGGCAAATTGCTTGATGCACGAGAGCGGGCGGTCATCGGTCGCGCGGCGACGAATGATTGGTATCAGCTGACGGGCGGCTGGATACAAGGCGAAGGTACGCGGCTGTCCGGCGCTTGCTACAATATCCCGCTGGTCAATGCGGCCGCTGGCGGCGCGACCGGCTGTTTCATGCGGCCGGGCGGGGATTACGCCAACGTCCGTCAAGCGCCTGGCGGACCACAGGTGACGCGCATCTACGACAATCAGAGCGTCGCTGTCCTTCGGCAAGACTTCAGCGGCAACTGGCTGTTTTATCGCGGCGGCTGGGTCAATCGCGCGGTGCTGGAGCTATCAGGCAGCTGCGACAAGCTACCCAGGCTGGATCCGGCGCAAGTCGGCTCAGGCGTCATGCATTTCTGCCCGCCCGGTTATCCCGGTCTGCTGCCCCCGCGCATCGAAATTGGCGAAGGCAATGCGCGCATCGCCTCGCACTCCATCGCCAACCGCCTGCGCGCCGCGCCCGACATCGCCGCCGAGCAAATCGGCGAGATCCCGCCGCGCGCCGTGCTGGACGCCGTGCTTGATGGACCCGCTTGCAAGGGTCCTTACATCTGGTGGCTGGTGGACGTGGGCGGCCTCATCGGCTGGACGGTGGAAAGCGACGTCAACCTCAACTACTACTACCTGGAGCCGCACCTAAACGTCATCGCCGCGGATCGTGGTCAGGGCGCTCCCTCAGACCGAGCGCCTTCTGGGCGTGAACAGCCTGCGACAGGCCACATCATCCACAGCGCCAATGCCCACGCCCTCGACACGATCAAGCGGCTGACGATAGAAGCGCCGGTATCGGTCGCCTGGTCGCCGCGCGGCTCTGAGCTAGCAATCGTCACGGCGGGTGGATCGCTTGCGCGCTACCGCTACCCCGATCTGAGTAGCTTGCCGTTCTACAGCGCCTCGAATGCCGTCTCCGCCATCGCCTACCGCCCGGACGCGAAAGTCATTGCAATCGGGCAGGAAGACGGCGCGGTCATGCTTGTCGCGCTCGAAGACGATCAGCCTAAAAGCGCGCTGGACTTGGGCAATCTGGACGGTCCCATCCGCGCGCTGGCCTGGACGCGCCCGGGCCGTCAACTAGCCGCCATCAGCGGGGATGAAAACTTGAAGCTGGCTCGCCGCGCCGGCACGCTCAAACTCTGGCAATTTGATCCCGTACGACCTAGGGAACACAAACTCGTTCTTCACTATATCTTCCCCTATCCTCTCACCGCGCTTGCCTTCAGCGCCGATGATCAGCTGCTGGCGGTCACTGGCGAGTCGACAGGGGACCGACGCGCGGGTCTGTGGATTTACCGCGCGGCCAATGGCGAGCTCCTGCTTTCCAAGGCCCTGGCGCCCAGTCGAGGCCGGTCCCGCGTCGTGCAGGCGCCGGATCGCGCGCTGGGCGATTTCGTCTATAACAGCGGCGACAGCCTCTACCAGATCGCGGTCGAGAGCGGCGCTGATCTACGAATTTATCATCAAGCCGGGCATCTGCTGCCGCAATTCAGCTTCCGCCGGCAAGTGATCCCCGATGCGGAAGTGTTGCTCGCCACGGCGACAGTGACGCATGATGGCGCGACAAGGCTGCGCATCGCCAACGCGCTCAACCCACACTCGCCCAGCGCCGCCCTACGCGCCGCGCCCGCGTCCATCGCCTTCAGCCCAGATGGACGGGCGCTCGCCATTGCCGAGCGGGATCGGAATCGCGTTCTCATCCTGGGGATAGCTGAGCGCTAGCTCCTGGCTGACATTGACCGGCAACTATGCTAGCATGAGTGCTGGCTTCTCTCACCGATTCAGAAGGTGTTCCCGATGCCGCAGCCACTGACCGTCTACCCCCTCAACGCCCCGGTGCAATCGCAGCCCTTTGACCTGATCGCGACCTTGCGCAACAGCTTGCGGTCAGCCGCGATCGGCTTGGAAGAAGGCGATGTCGTCGCCATCTCCAGCAAGTACGCCGCCATCGCCGAGGGCCGCATCGTGGAGCTGGCGCAAGTCCAACCGACGGCGCAGGCGCGGCAGCTGGCGAAACGCTATCGCATGGACGCCGAAATCACGCAATTGGCGCTGGAAGAAGCCGATCATGTCTTTGGCGGCATCAAGCTGGGCTTCCTGCTGACGACCAAGGGCGGGGTGCTTTCGCCGAATGCCGGGCTGGATCGCTCGAATATCCCCAGCGGCAAAGCGGTTCTGCTGCCCAAGGCGCCATTTCAACTAGCCGAGACTATACGCGCGGCTTTGCAGCAGGCTTTCAGTGGCCGCCTTGGCGTGATCTTGACCGACAGTTGGCTGATGCCGGGGCGCTATGGCACGACGGGCATCGCCATCGCCATGGCCGGCTTCCAGCCGATCAAGGATGAACGCGGCAAGCAGGACCTGTTCGGCAATGCAATGACGGTGACGCAAATTGGCGTGGCCGATTCGCTGGCTGTTTGCGCGCAGGTCGTCATGGGCGAGCGTGACGAAGCGACGCCCTTCGCTGTCGCGCGCGGCGCAGAGATCGAATTCACCGATGCGCCGCTGACCGCCGACGTCGTATCGATACCCTGGCGCCACTGTATCTATGTCGAATCGTTGACGCTGGGCCTCTTGCCCGCAGATTTGATGTCGTCCCTAAAGCCCCACACATATTCTCGCGAATTCCCCTCCTGAATCTCCAAAACAGCGCTCGCTGGCCAAGTTATGATACAGATATGGATTTGCTGTGCCATATTCTGCATATCATGCTAACATGTATCATCTGCTTCAGATCCCTTTCCCCGGCGGACGTAGCAGGATTTATCGAGCAATTCACCTACTCAAGGAGTTTGAAATGCGCACATGTTCGCGTGGACTCGTGATAGTCTTTGTGGTTTCTCTGCTCGCGTCGCTAACCGCCACAAGCGGCTTGGCCGACGACAAGCCAACCATTGCTGTCTTGACGCTCAGCGCCCAGTCATTGCGCGGTCGCACGGTTGAGGGTCTGTTTGACATGCTGGCCTACCACGGTTACGTCGATGCGGCGGAAATCGCCGACTTCGCGTACAACGAAGATTTTGAGGGCGAGCATCTTGACATCATCTGGCGTGACGCGGGCTTCGACCTGCCCACAGTCAACATCATGGTGGAAGAAGCGCTGGATCGAGGCGCCGACATTCTCGTCACCCTGACGACCAATGTCACGCTCACCGCCGTCAAGGGAGCGCTCGAAAGCGGGATTGAGCCGCCGCCGCTGGTGATATTCGCCATTGTGACCGCGCCCTATTCCGCAGGCGTGGCCGAAGCGCCTTGCGTGAAACCGCCCAACGTGGTCGGCAGTCACGCGCGGGTTTCGTACGAGGACATGGTGGGCTTGGTACCGCTGCTGGACCCAGATGCTGACCTGATCGGCAGCTTCGCCACCCCGGCCCGAACGGCGACCGTCATTGGCGTCGAGCGCATCAAGGGCTACGCCGCGGAACTGGGCATTGATGTGGAAACCGCCTCTTGGGTCACCGCTGCAGACGGCGTCGTGGGCGCCGAGACGCTCATCGACAAGGGCGTCGACATGTTTGTTTCGATAGGCTACCCGGAATCTCTGCCCGCAATTGTCGAAGCCGCTAATGTGTCCGGCATACCAATCGTCACTTCTACGATGTCCTACCTCCCGACGGGCGCTCATGTCGTTTCCGGCTTCTACTCATACTATGAAGAGGGGCAGATAATCGGACGCATGCTGGTCGCCCAGCTGCAAGGCATTTTGGAGCCCGAGCGCACTGCCATCCATGCCGACACCGCCGTCACTATCGCGCTGAACCTGGATTCAATCGCCGAAGGTGGCATAGAGATTCCGGCTGAGCTGATGGAACGGGCCGATTTCGTATTTGAAAACGGCGAAAGCAGCGAAGAATTCGTCAAACCCGAATACGCCGATCTTGGCGCCGAGGAGCGCCGTGACGAACTGACTGATTTTCTGGGCGCCTTGCACTGCACGGATGAGATGATCGCCGAGCAGCTCGCCCAGCTCGAAGCCGATCAGTAGAGCAAGAAAGAGACAGTCTTTCGCAGGGAGCATTCGCGGCGCGGGTTTCGCATTTCATAACGCGGACCCGCGCCACCACGCTCCATTGGCTTGATACGCTGCTGACCGCCGACGCCGTATCGATACCCTGGCGCCACTGTATCGATATTGAGCATCTGGCGCTTGACCCCATCCGATCAGATTGGCGCGAGACCCGCAGAAATAGCATATAGTTCGCCTTGTGCAGTTTCGACAGACTTGTAAAAGTATGCCGCTCCTCCCTTTGACATTCGCATGGCGCTGCCTTAAACTGAAGCCATATAAAGCAGAAAACACGCGCGATGCAAGGCAGCAGTCAAACACATAGATTGACCCCGAAAAACGCGGAGTGACCGACCCAGTCGCGCCGCGTTTTTGCGTCATAGTCGGGCGTCACATTGGTTTAGAAGGGAAGAAGATGGACGCAAGTATGATTAACAAGATTCAGAAAGCGGGCGAGTACGCCAGCCAGCCGGAACGCGCGACCTTCAACAGCCTGACGGTGCGCTTCCACGGCGCCAACAGCAGCCATGTGGTCAGCCTCGGGGACGATGGCTGGTCCTGCACCTGCGCCGGTTTTCAGAAATACGCCATTTGCCCCCATATCATGGCGTTGGAGACTTTGTTCAAGCCCATGCTGAAGCGCCGCCCGCTGCCTTACGCGCCCGGGCAGAATATCGTCAGCGATGTCACCAAAGCGAAGCGCTACTCGCAGGAGACCGATCGCATCCACATCGTCCGCTTTGATTGCAGCTTTGAAGGCTACAACCAGACGCACCGGGTGACCTACGACGAAGGTCAATGGACGAGCACGGCGTCTTTCTTCGCCCAGCGCGGCGTCTGCAGTCATACGATGGCGCTGGAGAAGATCCTCAAAGGCTTCGTCGAGCCGGCGCGCGCGCAGCCGGTGGCGTAATACAGATTGAAAATCTAGGTCAAGCGCGGGCGAGCCACCGGCTCGCCCCTACATCATCTCGATTATTTTGACAGTATCTATGACAACCGTTTGTCGGGCGACCCAGTGGGTCGCCCCTACAATTTCTCAAGGGACTAGATACAGAATATGGCAGCATGAATTGGCGCGAGGATGTGATCCGTCAGAGGATCAGCCGGAATCGGACGCGTCCTCTTCCTCCTCCACCTCCAGGCGCGGATCGCCGGGCGCCACCTCGAAGACCGCCTGCCAGGGCTGGTAGCGGGTGAAAAGCTGATCGCGCTTGGCCAAGGCGCCGGCGGTATCATAGACGTTGCGATAGACCCAGACATCGGCGCCATCCGCCGAGTAGTCGATCTGGCGCGCCTGCCCCGCGGCCAGGTCATCCGCTTCGACAAATTTGGCTTCCGGCGCCGGCACAATCTCGCTGATGATCGCGCTCTCGATCACGGTCCGCCAATGCCGCGTGCTATAGATGCGGAACTGCAGCGCGTCCTGCGCGCCCAGGAAACTGCTCTCGATCAGCAGGTGATGGGGCGTATTATTCTGGAAGCGCAAGTCGACATCAGGCTGCCAGATCGCAGCGTCCAGGCCGGGTCCCGCATTGGCGTATTCATAGTAACCGACGCGATAGCCATGGCTGTTGCGCTCGGTGATGGCGTAACCGCCACCATAAGCAGCGCGGAACATCGTCGTGCTGACCTGGCAGATGCCGCCGCCGATGCCGGTGACGGTGGCGCCGCCGAGGATCACGCTGCCTTCGAGGTAGCCCGCTTCCGGCGTAATATCTCCCAAGTGATCGTTGAAGGAGAATTCTTCTCCCGGCGCGATGACGATGCCGTTCAGCTTGCCGGCGCCGAGGGCGATATTGCTGCGCCGGTTCGGCCAAGAGCCCCAGTAATAAGTCGTCGATTCGGACACCAACTCGGTGATGCCGAGCTCCGCCGCCGTCAAGCCCTCGTGAAAACGCGGCTCGATCTGCTCGAAGATCATCGGCACGCGCCGATTCAGCGGATCGAATATCGCCGCTTCCAGCCGCTTGATGGTCGCCTCGACATTCAGCTTTCGCCCCTCCGCCGATGAAGAGAGCGCGGTCAGTGTTCGGCTCTGCGGATCGAAGTCAAAGCGCCCGTCGACTGCCGGCTTGGACAGCGCTGGCGACAATGTGCCCAAGTAGCGTTCCAGCGCGCTCAAGTCCAAGCCGACTTCATAGCGCTTGCCCTCGCCATCCGCGCGCAGGGTCACTTCCAGCGCCGCTCGAATTTGCTCCGCGCTGATGACCCAGGGCCGCAGCAGAACGCCGTTGCGATCGGTCCCCACCAAGTGGATCGGCGTCGACAGCGCCGTCTCGATCTTGGCGGCCGCTTCCGCGACATTCCATCCCCGCGGCGGGCTTTCTTCTACGAGAAGGGCGGTCTCGCGCGGACCGTCATCGGACAAGATCGCGGCTGATAAGGCCGCCAGCGCCGCCTCGACATCTAGCGCGCGCCCAGCCTGGCCGGGATCAATGCTGACGGTCATGCCTTCCAGACGCAGCGAGGCGTCCTGCCGGTCGCGACTGATCTCAGAGGCGATTCCGCGCAGGAAGTGTCGCGCCGCCGTCGGGTCGAATTCCAGCGTCGCCGGCAGCGCCGCGCCATGGAACCAGGCCTCGGCTTGTTCGCGCAGGCTGCGGCGGCTGTCTTGGCGATGACCGATGCTCAAGGCGCGCTCGACAAGTTCTTCCGCTGGGAAGCTGAGACCGAGCTCGCCCGCCGTCGCCGTCCAACTGCGCTCGCCATCGCGGAAGGTGTAGTTGCGGTTTTGCAGATCTTGATAGGCCGCCGTCAGCGCCGCGACCGCTTCCGCCCGCGTCAGCCCGCCAATGTCGATATCAGCAACGCGAACGCCGGGCACGACCCGGTCTTGAATCGCGATCTGAAAGGCGAGCGCCCCGGCCGCCAGCAGCAGGCCCAACAGCGAGGCGCCCATAAAGGCGAGAACAGCCAGCCGAAGCAAGCGCACCAGCCAGGGCGCTCTCGGCGCAGGATAGGGTTTGACCGTCATCGATTGGCTCGGGCGCCGCTTCCGACGCAGCGCTAAATCGCCGCCAGCATACGCACGTCGTGCTGCGGCATCGGCTTCGGCTCGTCGCCACAGGAGGTCTGGCGCG
>WTGC01000154.1 GCA_011523705.1 Chloroflexota bacterium
CGCGTAGACACAGACCCGTCGGGAGGGGCCGGGGGAGGGGTAGACCCATTGGGCGTTAAGCAAAGCGCAGTAGTGGACATGCCATGTAGGGGCGATCTATCAGATCGCCCGCTCTTGAATTACTGAGTTGCCCATAATGACCATCCTTTGCTACGGCGAAATTGATCTTGACATCTACGTCGCCCTGAATCGCCTGCCGACCATGGAACGCTCGGCCTCGTGCTCGGACGACTTCGAGAACATCGGCGGCGCTGCGGCAAACAGCGCCATGTGGCTTGCCAACTGGGGGCTGCCGACGCGGCTCGCTGGCCACGATCTGGGCGATGACCGCCCGGGCGATGTCGTGCGAGAATTGCTTGAAGGGCTGCCACCGCTCGACATCCGTCACATCGCCTGCCATGCCGGCTATCGAACCCCGCGCTGCCAATGCCTGGTCACGCCTGATGGCGAGCGCAGCTTCATCACGCACTGGCCCCAAGAGGTCCGCATGACGCCCCCATCGGCGGAAATGTTCGCGGACGTAAAGCTGCTGAACCTGGACATGTCCGGTCCCACCCCGCTGCGCCTGAAAGCGGCGGAAATGGCGGTCGAACGAGGCATACCCGTTTTGATAAACGATGTCTATCAGCCGGATCATCCCCTTCTCCCGCTCATTGATGTACTGGTCATTTCCTCCGAAGTCGCTCGCAATCGACACGCTGAGAACAATTCGCTGGACTTGGCGGCTCAACTGATGACCGCGGGCGATTGCGATGTGATCGTCACCGCCGCAGGGGCCGATATCCACATCGTTTCGGGCGACGGAACACGGGAAAGTATCAGCCCGCCAGCCCTCAGCGCAATCGACACCACTGGCGCGGGCGACATCTTTAAGTCGGGCTTGGCTTATGGTTTGTTGCGGGGTCTGCCTCTATCAGACGCAGTCAAATGGGGCGCCGCCGCCGGCAGCTTGATGTGCCAATTCGCGGGAACTACGAAAACGCTGGCGCCGCTCAGCGATGTCCAAGCCCTCCTCGACACGATGCCCTAAAGTCCAGCCGCTAGTGTTTTCGCGCCATAAGCACGCCGCTAGCTCCCTCTCGCCCGTTGTGCGCCGCGTAGACACTGGCGGTCGGAGAGGGGGCTGGGGGTGAGGCGTAAATTCGGCCCTCTCCGTTGAGAATCTCAGCCAAACTGATACAATCACCCCGCATCTGATTCCGGGGCACGAGGCGCGCAAATGAGTGGCGAAGCAGTCTGGCCTATCATCACCGATGCGGACGAGGCGCGGGATACGATCCTCAAGCGTCGTTCCTTGCGTGATTACGCTGTTCCGGAGAACGTCATTGAACGCTCGCTGGATCTCTTCGGCGAGCGCCTCATGCCCGACGAAGCCGTACGGCGCATCATCCGCAGCGTCCGCCTAACAGGCGATCAGGCGCTAATCGAGTGGAATCAAAAGATCGACGGGACGCGAACCGACAGCCTGCTTGTGACGCGCGCCGAGCTGGAGGCGGCTTTGCGCGATATCTCCCCCGAATTACGCAGCGCCCTCGAATTTGCCGCTGAACGCATTCGCGCATTCCACCGCAAGCAGCCGCTGAGCAGTTGGATCGACGCCGGCGATAGCGGTTCCCTGGGGCAGTTGATCCGGCCGGTTGATTCGGTGGGCGTCTACGTGCCCGGCGGCAGCGCGCCCTTGCCCTCGTCTCTGCTGATGAGCGTCATCCCGGCGCAGGTCGCTGGCGTAGCTGAAATCATCGTCTGTACGCCGCCGGGCAGCGGCGCGGGCGATATTCACCCGACGATTCTGGCGGCGGCCGCCATCGCCGGCGTGGAGAAAGTGGTGCGGGTTGGAGGCGCGCAAGCGATCGCCGCCATGGCTTACGGCACGGAGAGCGTCCCGCGAGTCGCCACCATTGTCGGCGCCGGCAATCTCTTCGTCACGCTGGCCAAACAGCAGGTTTATGGCGATGTCGGCATTGACGGCATATTGGGACCGACCGAGACCATGGTCATCGCCGATGAAACCGCCGACCCGCAACTTGCCGCCGCGGATTTGCTGGCGCAGGCCGAGCACGATGAATTGGCATCGGCCATTCTGCTGACGCCCAGCCCTGATTTCGCCGCACTCGTTCAAGCAGAGATTCAACGCCAATTGGAGCGCCTGGCGCGCCGCGACATCATTCTGAGCGCCATCGCCAAAGGCTGCGGCACGGTCATTACGGCTGACTTGAATCAGGCATTTGAACTGGCTAATGAATTTGCCGCTGAACACCTCTGCTTACTGGTCGAAGACCCCTGGTCCTGGATAGGTAAAGTGCGCAACGCTGGCGGCGTCTTCCTGGGCGAGCATTCTTATGAAGTGCTGGGCGATTATGTCGCCGGTCCCAGCCACGTCATGCCGACGGGCGGCACCGCGCGATTCGCCTCACCTTTGAACTTGCTTAACTTCGTCAAAATTACCAGCTTGATTGGGCTGGATAAGGGCAGCGCCGCCGATTTGAGCGCGCCAGCCCAACGATTGGCGCAGGCGGAGTCGCTGGATGCCCACGCCGCCGCCGCCCAACTACGAAGCCGCAATTAGTACCATGCAAATGATGAGCAAATATCGAACATATGGTAGCGGCGACCTATCAAGTCGCCCGCCGAATCCCAACCATGTAGGGGCGACTCTGTGAGTCGCCCACCTTCCCGCCAATGCGCAATCCGTGTAAGGGCGGCCTCCCCCTCTCCCCTTGTGGGAGAGGGGGCTGGGGGGTGAGGGGTACAAGACATCATGACGTGCGAAAAAGTGCGCATCCGGCGCGACATCGCTTCGATGAGCGCCTACACGCCAACGACATCGCTGGAAGTCTTTGCCGAGCGGCTTGGCTTGGAAGCGCACGTCTTGATCAAGCTTGACGCCAACGAGAACCCCTACGGTCCCTCGCCCAGGGTGGTTGAGGCGCTGGCGGACTTGCCCAACATGCAGGTCTATCCCGATCCGGAATCGGGCCGTCTGCGCGAATTGCTGGCCGCTTATACCGGCGTTTCCGCCGAGCAGATCCTCTGCGGCGCCGGCGCTGACGAGCTGATCGAGCTCATCCTGCAATTGTTCATTGAACCCGGCGATGCCATCATCAATACACCGCCCACCTTCGCCATGTACAGCTTCAACGCGCCGATCTATCACGCCCGTGTTGTAGACGTTTACAGGCGTCCCGATTTCTCGCTTGATGTTGAAGCGATTCAACAGGCGGTGGCGCGGCATAGCGCCAAGCTGGTCTTTCTCTGCTCGCCAAATAATCCCAGCGGGAATCTCATCGCGCGGGAGGACATCAAAGCTCTGCTCGAATTACCCGCCACAATCGTCGTTGACGAAGCCTATATCGAGTTCGCCGAGGGCGGCAGTCTGGCGAACTGGGTCGGCAAATACCCTAATCTGATCGTCCTGCGCACCTTGAGCAAGTGGGCCGGGCTGGCTGGCTTGCGCATCGGATACGGCCTTTTCCCGCGAGCGTTAATGCCGCATCTTTGGAAGATCAAACAGCCTTACAACGTGAATGTGGCGGCGGACCTGGCGGCGCGCGTCTCGCTGCAGGATGTCGACTTTCTGCATAAGCGCGTTCGCCAACTCGTCAAACAGCGAGAACGCATGGAGGTCGCCTTCGCTGAATTGCCCTTCCTCTCGCTGTATGCGAGCCAAGCCAATTTCGTCCTGAATCGCGTCAGCGGCATGTCCGCGGAAGACTTCCGTGACCGACTGGCGCGCGCTGGCATCATCGTGCGCTACTATCAGAAACCGCGCCTCGACGACTGCATCCGCATCAGCGCCGGGACACCCGCTCAAATCGATCGCCTGCTGGAAGTCCTCCGTACGCTGTCGATAGACTAAATAGACACCACCCACGTCAGAATCTGTAGACACACGCGCGACAATGCCGCCGCTCACGCCAAATACCTTGCGTCCTACTGCGTCGTAGCTCCCCTTCCGTCTTTATGGGGCAGGGGGTGGGGGTCTGCCGCCCGCATCCCATCCCCGCCTACTCGGTACGCACGACCATCTAGTCACCCTTTCCGCTCCACGCCAGGCGACAATCGACGCCATGGTCTATTTGCCGATCATTCGAAATTCTTGGCTTGGGCGACGCCTGCATGGCGCCGCTCGCGTCCTTTGCCGCGAGGTGAAGGCTCGCCTACCCATACCCCCCACCCCCATCTCCCAAAACCCAAATCCCAGTATTGATGCGCCCTCCAGCCCACGACCACCAAACCATATCAATACTGTTTGGCGACAATTTGGGGTCCCCTGGAGGCTTTGGTGCCCGTTCAACGAAGCGCGCGTCCGTCGCGGAAAGCCGACTCCCGAAGCGCAGTGTCTATGTGTCACAAGAAATGGCGGGAAGGGGTATTGGGAAGAGGGCGGTTTCTGCCGACGTTCACAGACCCGCACCCTGTTCTCCATCTGATTTTGTGCTATCTTTCCGTCGGAGGACAAAGCCCATGACAGCGCGCAAAGCCGAAATCTCGCGGAAGACCAAGGAGACCGAGATCGAGTTGAGCCTCTGCCTGGATGGCGCCGGCGCCGCGGAGATCAACACCGGCATTGGCTTCTACGACCACATGCTGAGCCATATCGCTCATCACGGCAAATTCGATCTGCGCGTCCAAGCTCAAGGCGATCTGTACATCGACGCCCATCATACGATTGAGGATATCGCGATTTGCCTGGGTCGCGCGATTGACCAGGCGCTCGGTTCGCGCGGCGGCATCCGGCGCATGGGCACAGCCTATGTGCCGATGGATGAGGCGCTAGCCCGTGCCGTCATCGACTTGAGCGGCCGTCCTTACGCTGTCATCAGCGCCGATTTCCAAACGCCTCTCATGGGCGAAATGCCGACCGACCTAGTCATACACGCGCTGGAAACGGTCGCCACTCACGGCAAGATGAACCTGCATGCCGCCGTGCTGTACGGGCGCAACGATCATCATAAAGCCGAGGCGCTATTCAAAGCCTTCGGTCGCGCGCTGGCGGTCGCGGTCGCTGTCGATGCAGGGCGCGAGGGCGTCCCGAGCACCAAGGGCACACTGACGGAGTAAGGTCGCCATGCAAGAATTTGTAGATTTCAGCAAGGCGCTCGCCCAGGCAAGCGGCGACGTCATCATGCGCTACTTCCGCCGCGACTTCACTGTGGAGATGAAAGCCGACGAATCGCCAGTGACTATCGCCGACCGCCAGGCTGAAGAGATCATGCGCGAGATGATCATGAAGGAATATCCAGAGCATGGCATTATCGGCGAAGAATTTGGGAATCACAACGAATCGGCCGAATATCAGTGGGTGCTGGATCCGATTGACGGCACCAAGTCCTTTGTCAGCGGCACCTTTCTCTTTGGCACGCTAATCGGCTTGATGAAGGACGGGCAGCCCATCGTCGGGGCGATTCATCACCCGGTCACCTCGCACTTGCTCGTCGGCGATGGCGACGAGGCGCGCCTGAATGATGAAGTCGCGCGCGTCCGCGATACTCCCAACCTGCGCGACGCGGTCATGCTGTATACGGATTTTATTCATGTCGGCCAATATCAGAATGGCATCGCCTTTCAGCAGCTGATGGGAATGACCAGCTACAATCGAACCTGGGGCGATTGCCACGGTTATTTCCTGCTGGCGACCGGTTATGCCGATATCATGCTCGATCCCGTCATGCACCTTTGGGACATCGTCGCCCTGGTCCCCATCGTTGAAGGCGCCGGCGGCAAAATCACCGCCTGGAATGGCGGTCCCCCGCTAAGCGGAAATGGCATCATCGCCAGCAACCGGCGTCTGCATAGCCAGGTCCTGCGCGTCCTCATCGCCTAAGGGTTGCACGCTTCATCGGTAGCCATTCCGGCAACATCGATCCTAATCAACTGAAGAGCAATTATGACACTTTGTTGCAATTTGCTTTCAGGTTCGTTATGCTAATCGTCAATATCGTTCTCGCTTTCAGGTAGCTGGTTGGTCTAGGGAGAGATAGTTGAAGGTCAGACTATTACTTGCATCAGTCGTTCTCATACTGCTTTGCTCGGTGGTCTTGTCAGAGACTTATCAAATCCGCGTCACCTACAACACCAATTTGCGCGCCTCGTACAGCCTTGACAGCGCCGTCCTGGCATCCGCGCCCGCTGGGACGACGCTGCAGGTCGTTGGACAGCATAGCCGCTGGTTACAGATAAACCGCGGCGGCAGACACTATTGGATGGCAAACTGGGTTGCGTACACGCGCGTTGGAAACCAGCGGACTACGCGCGACGCGGACATCGACAACTGCTGCTACGTGAATCGGCAATGCGCGACCGACCATGACTGGGTCGTTGGCTGGCACGCTTTCCAGCTGAACGAATGCCCCGTCAGCCAGCCAGTTGCCCCAGCGTCTGCGCCAGTCTCAGCGCCGGGGGCCGGTCAGCCAATCGACAACTGCTGCTTAGCGGGCTGGCAATGTACAACCGACCAACAATGGACGGACGGCTATTGGGCATATCAAAACAATCAGTGCGGGTCGCCGCGGACCTCGACGCCAACCCGGCCGCCCATCGAAGCGTCAGACCGAATTGTTGGCAAAATAACCGAAGCTCTAGACCTGTTGCAGGCGCGATCACAGAAATGGTATGAATATGTCATTAGCGCGGTCGATCGAATTATCGAAGACCCGGAGGGCCGCACCATGGCCGCGGGGCTCGCTTCGCGAACCGTGTTTGTCGGGGGCAAACTAGATTTAGCCATCCCATACTATCCACAGCGGTTGAAGGTATTGAGAAACATTTCCAGTCTGGTTCACGAGGCCTGCCATATCCATCGATACGCGGCGGGATTCGAATACGGCCCGTATACCAAAGTCTCGGAAGAAGTAGCCTGCATAGCCGTCGAACACGCCATGGGGCGCGACATCCGCATTGAGTATCCAAGTTCCCACGTGCACAGCGTCGTTGGTTATGCACACTGCGAAGGCTCGCTTGAGAATCATCCGGAATGTGATTAATATCGATAAGGCGCTCAAATTCACACCGATGTCATCTCACCGGCTTGGTTATGAACAAACAAGCATGAAGATGGAAAGACTGAACAAGGCAAGTTGAAATAAGGCAAAAGCGCGCTCGTAACCGGCGTCCACGCTGTCATGTGGGATGTCGTCCCGCGCGCGGAAAAGCGACCGAATGCATTCAGCACAACTTCAATCTAAATCAAGAGCTGAGCGGACTTCACAATTTGTTGCGATTTGCTTTCAGATTCAGTATGTTTACGGTCAATGCCGTTCTCACTTTCAGGTACATGGTTTGTCTAGGGACGACTAATGAAGGCAAGATTATTGCTTGCATCAGTAATTCTCCTAATGCTTTGCTCTGTAGTCATGGCGCAGACCTATCCAATTCAAGTCAAATTTACCGTGCGGCTGCGCGCTTCCTACAGCCTCGACAGCCCGGTTGTTGGCAAAGCGCTGGCTGGCGATGTGCTGCAGGTCGTGGGCGGATTCAATCGCTGGCTGAAGATCGAGCGGGACGGCGAGACTTCCTGGCTGGCCGATTGGGTGGAATACACGCGCCTGGATCAGCAACCAGCGCCATCTACCGCGGAAGCCGCCCCCAACCAGCAGGGGCGGTCAAACATCGACAATTGCTGTTTCGTGAATCGCCAGTGCCAAAGCGACCGCGAGTGGCTCGACGGCTATTGGGCTTACCAACGCAACGAATGCCCGGCGCAGCCTCAGCCGGGCTCATCAGCGGCGCCCAGGAGCGGACACCCAATTACCATTAACGGGACTTTCCTGTTCGTGGATATCATCAACGAAGCCCTCGACGCCTTGCGCGACCGAGCGCCACAATGGTATGAGTACGTGATCACCAATTTGTATCAGGTCAACGAGAGTATTCCCGGTGGCAGCAGCCATAGCGGCGGCCAACCGGGGGTCTGCGGCTTGAGCCCCTACACCATGGTTCCGTATTCTGTACATGAGTGGAATGTGTACAGCTATGTGTCTTTGCTCGTGCACTACGCCTGTCATTCCGCCTATGATTACGCCGGCATTCCCTATAACGGCTATACCAAGGTTAAAGAAGAGGCCGATTGCGTCAGCAAAGATAATGCCGCGGTAGACCTTGTCGCCGCCCATCACCCGCCCGGAAAATTCGGATCGGTGGTTGGCATATCGCATTGCGATGGCGACTTGACGAACTCCCCCCATTGCCGCTGGGTGCGCGAAAACTGCGAATGGGGTCCCAACATGACGTTGCTCGATTGCCCAGCCGCCGGTCTTGTCACACAAACGAGTGAAGAGTGGCATTATAGAGAGAGAAACCTGCGTCAGTTGCCTTCCTCAGACAGTTGACAGAGAGAGACAAGCGTCATGCTGCAGGGCAAGACCGCAGTTATAACCGGCGCGGCCGGCGACTTGGGAAACGCGATGGCGCGGCAGCTGGCGCAGAAGGGCGCCCACGTGGTGATGTGGGATATCGTCCCGCGAGCGGAAGCGGCCGAAGCCATCAAGCGCGTCAAAGAGCATGACGCCGCTGCGGAGTACGCCGAGGTCGATGTCCGTGATCGCGCGACGGTTGACGAGGCAGTCGCGGGGCTGGCAGGTGTCGACATCGTCTGTTCCAACGCCGGCATCGTCGAGGCGCAGCCTTTCCTCGAATTGGCGCAAGAGAACTGGCAGAATCACCTCGATATCAACCTGACCGGCTGTTTCAACGTCTGTCAGGCGGTGACGCGGAAGATGGTCGCCGCGGGCACGAAGGGTCGCCTCATTCTCACATCGAGCTGGGTCGGGTCGATTCCTTGGCCCGAGATCGCCGCTTATACCGTCAGCAAGGCGGGCGTGAACATGCTTGTCAGGCAGATGGCGCGCGAGTTGGCGACACATGGCATTCTGGTCAACGCGGTGGCGCCGGGCATCGTGGATGCCGGCTTGGCGGGGCGACAGTTGCGCGAAGAGCCGCAATACGCCGCGCGCGTGGCCAAGGTGATACCCCTGGTCGAACCGGGCAATCCGGAAGAAATCGCGGCCGCGGTCGTTTATTTGGCGAGCCCGCAAACGGCTTACATGACTGGAAGCATCCTGACGCTCGATGGCGGCTGCTCACTTTTTCAGTTTGACGGTTGAGGATAAACGGTCTCGACCCGCCAATAACGAATTGTAGGGGCGATCCTTGGGTCGCCAGCCCACTAAGCTGCGCAACACTAGCTCCCCCTCCGCCGGTCAGTGTCTACGCGACCCTGATGCTTCGGGGAGGGGGCCGGGGGGAGGGGTAGAAACAACCGTCTCCGCGCCGGCGCTGGCCCGCGTGACATAGAGGGAGGGCTGGTTGCCCGTCGCCTCGAGGTAGCACTTGCTGACGCGCTCGACGAAGTCTTTCGCGCCGTCAGCTTCTACCAAGGCTACCGCGCAGCCGCCGAAGCCGGCGCCGGTCATGCGGGCTCCGTAGCAGCTTTCGTCGGCCTTGGCGCAATCGACAATGGCATCGAGCGCCGGGCTGGAGACCTCGAAGTCATCGCGCAGGCTGATGTGGCTCTCGATCATCAGTTTGCCCAGCGCCACGGCGTCGCCGGCGTTCATTGCGTCGCGAGCGCGCAGCGTACGTTCGTTCTCATGGATCACATGACGGGCGCGTTTGCGAATGAGGGCGTCCAATTCATGCGCGCGCTTGGCATACGTGGCGCTGTCGATATCGCGTAGTGCCGGCAGGACGAAGTGGCGCGCTGCCGCCTCACATTGCTCTCGCCGTTCGTTGTAGGCGGAATCCACCAAGCCGCGCCGCGTGCCGGTATCGAGGATGGCGACGGCGGCGCCGGGCGGCAGTGGCGCGCTTTCGGTCTCGAGGCTGCGGCAGTCAATCAAGAGGGCGCGATCTTGCAGGCCCGCGGCTGAGATCATCTGGTCCATGATGCCGCAGTTGACGCCCAGCCAGTCGTTCTCGGCTTTCTGGCAAGCCAGCGCCATCGCCTTGGCCTCCCAGTCGAAGTCGGAGACGCAGTAGAAGGCGCGCGCCACCGCTAGCTCCAGCGCCGCTGATGAAGACAAGCCCGATCCGATCGGCACATCGCCCCCCACGACCCCCTCCCAGCCGCGCAGCGGATATCCCCGTTCCTGCAAGACCCAGGCGACGCCGATCAGATAATCGATCCACTCGACCTCTGCGGCCGGGCGCAAGTCGTCGAGGGCGAACTCGCGGCGGTCGCCCATGTCGAGGGAAATCGCCCGAACGCGGCCATCATCGCGCGGGCGCAGGGCGATGAACGCAGCGTGGTCAATCGCCAGGGGGAAGACGAAGCCGTCGTTGTAATCGGTGTGCTCGCCGATGAGGTTGACGCGTCCCGGCGCGCGGACGATGAAGGCGGGGTCGGCGGCGAATTCGGTGACGAAGTGTTCGCTGACTTTGGTGGCTAGTGACATAAGGCACTCAATCTGTGTGTGAGATGATGGGTGGATTTTAGCGCAGACAAGGTGCATTGCCATCGGGGACAAGCGGGCGGGCGACCCGCTAGGTCGTGTAGAGCACGTAGGTCGCGTAGACTCTCACCGCCGGTCGCCCCTACGGGTCGGGATTGGAGGGAGGGCGACACAAGTGTCGTCGCTACGGATGTGCATGGGGCGGTAACGAGAATTTGAAAAAATCGGCGAAAGCCGCCATAATACGGGCTAACAGCGCCAGGTCGTGTCTCTCACGGCGTTAGGTCTCCCCTATCGAAAAGTGCCTGGCGGACTGTCGAAGAAGATACAGGGAGACACGAATCATGATTCACTTCACTCTTAATGGCAAAACTGTACAGTACGATGGCGACCCCGAGCGCGCCTTGATGAATGTCTTGCGCGAGGACTTGGGCATCATCTCACCGAAGGATGGCTGTGCGCCGCAGGCTGCTTGCGGCTGCTGCGTCGTCGGCATGGAAGACAAGGCCGTGCTTTCCTGCGTGACCAAGATGAGCAAGGTCGAGGGCATGTCGGTCACCACTACGGAGGGACTGGGCGAGTATCGGCAGAATGTCTTTGCCGATTCCTTCGTCAAAGAGGGCGGCGTGCAGTGTGGCTTCTGTATCCCTGGCATCGTCATGCAAGCCAATAACCTCATCAATCACAATCCGGAGCCCAGCCGCGCCGATATCGAAAAATGTCTGACGCCGCATCTCTGCCGCTGCACCGGCTACAAGAAGATCGTGACCGCGATTCAGAACGCGGCCGAAGCGATCCACAGCGAAGAAGAGATCGAGATGCCTGATGTCGATGGCGGGATCGGCAGTCGTCTGCCGAAATACGAGGCGCAAGATCTGGTGTTGGGGCAGCACCGCTATGTCGATGACATCCGCATCGACGGCATGAAGATCGGTGCGCTCAAATTTAGCGACCATCCGCGCGCGGTCATCAAGTCCATGGACCTGAGCGCGGCGGAGGCGCATCCGGGCGTATGCAGGGTGTTCACGGCGGACGATGTGCCCGGCGACCGATTCATCGGCTTGATCAAGCAGGATTGGCCGCTGATGATCGCGGTCGGCGAGACGACGCGTTATGTGGGCGATGTGCTGGCGATTGTGGTCGCCGAGACTGATGAGATCGCGCGGGAAGCGGTGGCTTTGATCGATATTGATTACGAGGTGCTGGAGCCGGTCACCGATATGCACACGGCGATGCTGGAGGACAGCCCGTCGATTCATGAGGGCGGCAATGTGCTGTCGCAATCGATCACCAATCGGGGCGATCTTGAGCGGTCGATGGCGGAATCGGCTTATACGACGCAGGGCGTTTACGAGACGCAGATGATCGAGCATGGGTTTATGGAGCCGGAGGCGTGTGTGGCATACCCGATCCCCTCACCCCCCGGCGC
>WTGC01000037.1 GCA_011523705.1 Chloroflexota bacterium
CTGTGCATCTAGTATACTCTCTTTACTAGGTGTCCAGTTTTTCGGGACCACTACAGGGGTTGGCTGCCTGCTAACCGCGAAAGGCGCGATCCTGCCCCAGCAGCGCGCGCGCGCCGGCGACGACGCTGCCCAGCGCGATGCCCAGCAGAATCGCCCGCCCGCCAGCGCTGACCGGAATCGCCATCAGCCAGTCACTCCAGGCTTTGACCGGCGCCAACTCCGCCAGCGGCAAGCTGCCGAGCAGCACAATCAACGCGACCGTCACAAAGAGCAGCCCCCAGACATCCGCCCGCTTCTGCATCACGCGCGAACCGCCATGCGCCAGCGCGACGAATAGCAGCGCCGCCAATGCCGATTCGATCGGAACCTGCACCGCTTCCAAAAGCGCCGTGTCGCCCTTGTTGGTGATGGTCCAATAAATCGTGAATGCGAAACTCGCCAGCAAAACGGCGCTGTAGAGCTTCCCGCGAGCCAAGCGCCCGATATGTACAAATAGCAAATTGGCGATGCCAATGACGATGCTGAACGCTATCACAATGGCGACCAGCCGCAGCAACACGTCCCCCGGCAATGCCAGCCGTCGCGCCAGCTCGTCGCTGCCAGCTCCCCCGCCAAAGAGCGCCGGATTATCGCCCAAGAGCAAACTGAGAATGGTCGTGACGCCAACGACAAATGCGACAAACGCTGCCATGCCCGCCGGACCCATCGCCTATCGCCTCCGATAAGCGAAGGCGCCCAGCACAATGAGGACCACCGCGATAACTACAACCAGCGGCCAAGTCAACAGGGGCAACTGTTTGCTGAATTCCAGCATGAGCAAGACGGTCGCGCCAAAGATGATGAGACCGCGCCAAACATCAAGTATCACGGCGTCGGCGCGCCCGCCCCCGTCTTGCGATACAGCGCTCGGCGCCGCGAACAGCTCTTCGCCGATGAGAACATGATCGGCCATCGCAAAAGCGACCGCCTGCCCATCCAGCCGCTCGCTGACCGCCAGGCTGGGCTGACCGCGCCGGTCCGCGCTATCGAGCATCAGCGCCAGCTCCGCGCCGAAACGCCCGGCCATGATGTGCGCCGCCGGCTCCTCAGCCGCGGCCGAAGCCGCCACCGCGCCCGCGTAGGCGAGATCCGGCGGATACCACTGCGCGCGCGAAAGCGTATTGCCCTCCCGCCAGGCTCGCCGCACCACATCCTGCGCTAGCGGAATCGTCGCCGGCGCCGACATCGTCACAATCGGCGGCATGTCGCTGGCATTGGCGCGACCGATGACGTGATGATAGAACTCGGCTTCGGCCAGCGCCGCCGGTGTACTGTCCCCGCCGATGCCGGACCCGCCAAATGACAGATGCAAAGGCATACTCGATTCAATGCCCTGGGTGATCCACAGCGGAATCTGGTCCATGCCGGCCAACTGCCGCTGAAGCCGCCGTCGCGCGCGCCGCCGCCCAAAAAAACGCGCGGTATACACCAGCACTACCGTGACGGCGACAAAGAGCACGCTGTAAACCTGAATCGTCGTTTCGTCCAAGTGGCTCACTCCGCCCCGTCGTCAGCCAGCAGCGCCCGCAATTCGCTTAAGCCCTCCGGCTCTTCCAGCAGTTCCACCAACTCGCCCAGCGCCGCCCCGCCGCGCCACAAATTCGCCAGCGGTTGCGCCACCAGCAAACCCTGCGCCAAGACCGGCGCCAGCGGCTCAAAAGACTCCAGCAGAATCAGCAGAAACGGCGCGCCACCACGCCGTTTGGCATGCGCAATCCAACCGGCAATTTCGCTCCGCCCGTTCATAAGTGACAGTATAGCATCGTTCAGGCTTGCTCATCGCGCGCGCGGCTATGACTTTGCGGGACGCTGTCTGGAGCGGGCGAGAATGGTAGCATGCGCTCCTCGGTGACTTCACTCAAACTCGGCGCCGTAGGTCAATGTCTACACGACCATCGGTGGTAAAAGAAAAAGAGACCTCTGCGGTCTCCGTGTTGCCTCCCTTCCTCGGCGGTCCGTGTCTACGCGACCTGTGTTGAAATAATGGCCCGGCGCTCACTCCTTCACGAAACCCGCCGGCGGCTTGGGCGGCACGTCCAGGTGCTTCATGAGCCGGTCCATCTTCTCATGCAAATCCGCGATTTGTCGCTGCGTCCACTCATGGTTTGCCGCGACCATCTGCGTCAAGCCCAACAGCGCCGCTTCAAAACTGTCCACCTTGTCAAACAGCTCATTCTGCGCGTCTTGCAGGGTCCGATATTCACCTTGCATGCGCTTGAATCGAATGTCGGTTGTCGCCATGTCGCCTCCTTGATCTTGCATGCTAGTATAATTGCGCCGTATTAAGCTGTCAAGTTTATGAGACAACAGTTCTTCATCACCTCAGCGCCTATGTGGCCAACAACCCTCGGTGACCTCACCAAATCTCAGCGTACTCGGTGGTAAAAGAAAAAAGAGACCTTTGTAGTCTAAGTGTTCCCTCCCTTCCTCGGCGGCCAGTGTCCACGCGACATGTGGCGAACTATCTCTGTGCCCTCTGCGCTCTCTGTGTTCAATAAAGCGGGGGTAAAATGAAACCAGCCACAAGTCAAGGAGAGCCACCATGTTCCAGGGACTCAGAAACAGCGCCCACGGCGTCGCCGAAGAATTCAAGAAATTCGTCATGCGCGGCAATGTCGTCGATCTCGCCGTCGGCATTATCATCGGCACTGCCTTCAAAGGCATCACCACTTCGCTCGTCAAAGATGTGGTCACGCCCCCCATCGGGCAGCTCACCGGCGGGCTCGACTTTTCCCATTGGGTCATCCCGCTCGATCTGCTCAACTTCGGCCGCGAAGCCGCCGAAGTCGCCACCATCAACATCGGCAACTTCGTCAATGTCGTCATCGACTTTCTCATCACCGCCATTGCCATCTTCTTCCTCATCAAAGTCGTAAACAAGCTCGATGAAGCCGTCGATGAAATTGGCGACCTGCTCGATGGCGACGAAGAAGAAGCCGCCCCCGAGCCTGAACCTGAGCCAGAACCAGAACCCCAGCCAGAGCCGGAACCCGAGCCGACAACGGACGAAAAAATCCTCGAAGTCCTGGAACGCATCTCAGCCCAGTTGGACGAAAGGTCAAATGTTTCGGGGCGAAACATCGCCCAATGACCCCGAGCCCGCTCTTTCGGGCGCACCTTCTGTAGGTCAGCGTCCACGCGACCGATCACGTCGTCCGCCGCCTATAGCGAAAACTGTAGACACACGCCCGGCACGGCAGCCGCTCACGCAAAATACCTTGCGTCTCCCCGCGCGTAGCTCCCCCTCTCCCCTTGTGGGAGAGGGGGCCGGGGGGTGAGGGGTATGACGCCCGCAACCTAAACAGGGGCGACTTATCAAGTCGCCCGCCACACAATTCGAACCGTG
The DNA here is from genome assembly GCA_011523705.1 of Chloroflexota bacterium. Classification (GTDB taxonomy): domain Bacteria; phylum Chloroflexota; class Anaerolineae; order Aggregatilineales; family Phototrophicaceae; genus UBA6055. Next base: position 3,386 of record WTGC01000037.1, read on the forward strand.
TCGGGACGACAGAACCGTAGTGTCTACGCTCGGCTTGTGTCGTCCTAAATTGTCACATCATTCGCATTGAGCTATAGTCGGTCTTGAAATACGCCATTTCCAAGGAGAAACCAAACATGTCCGACGATAAGATCAAAGACGCGCTGCGCATGATGCCCTATGGCTTCTACGCCTTCACCACCAACAATGGCAAAGACGTCAACGCCATGGTCGTCAATTGGGTCTCGCAGATGTCCTACGCCCCGCGCCTGCTCGCGGTCGGCATTCAGAAAACCTGTTACTCGCGCGGATTGCTCGAGGTCGGCGGCAGCTTCGGCTTGAACCTCTTCCTGCAAGCCGATTCCGATGCCATCATGGGCGTCACCAGCGGCCGCGCCAAGAAACCGGAAAAAATGGCAGAGGCCAATTACAGCGCCGCGCCCGAGACCGGCGTGCCCGTCTTGGCCGGCGCCGCCGCCTTCATTGAATGCAAAGTGAAGCAAATTGTCGATGTCGGTGGCGACCATGACATCGTGGTCGGCGAAGCGATCAACGCCGACGTCATGAAAGAGGGCGGCCCACCCGATGTCCTCTCGCTAACCCAACTCGGCTGGAGCTACGCCGGCTAAGGATCAGCTCCCGTCGAATGCCGTAGGGGCGACACGGTGCCTCGCCCGCCGCTAACTCCCCCTCTCGAACTGCTGTGTCTACGCGCAGCCCTTGTGGGAGAGGGGGCCGGGGGGTGAGGGTAATTCCCCCGTCCCCAGCACCGCCAGCAGCCGCGCAGTCAATTGGTCGAGGCTGTGCTCGCGCAGGACATTCTCGCCCAGTCGCCGGCCAATTCCGGCGCGCTCTTCATCCGAAAGCGCCAAAAGCCGCTGCAGTCGGTCACGCAAGCCAGCCACATCCTCCGGGTCCTGCGTCAAAAGCAATTCGGTGTAGTCACCCATCAGTGGCGCAAAGGCCGGATTGCAGACGACTGTCGGCAGGCCACAAGCCATGCTCTCTAAAGCCGCCTTGTCAAAAAGACCGACCGGACTCATATTGACCGCGACCGTCGCCCGCCGATACCAATCGCGAACATCCGTCGCTGTCCGGTCGCCTGTGAAGCGGCAGCGCTCCTCCAGCCCAAGCTCACGCGTCATCTCCAACAGCATGCGCTCATATTCCCTGCTGGCGCCCGCTTGAACGCCACCTATCAAAGCCAGCCGCGCCTCCGTCCCCGCGACCGCCGCAATCGTCGTCGCCTGATGCTTGATCGCCGCCAGCCGCCCCACCTGCACCACAAGTCGCCCCCCATCCCCAGCCCTTCCCCCACCCGGAGGGAAGGGAGGCTTTGAAAGACCCTCAAAGCCTGGTGCATCTATTCGCCCTCCTTCATTTTGGGACCTCGGGGGTGGGACCGGCGAAAAAAACTCCGTATCAATCCCGTGCCCAACGACCCTCAGCTTGTTCGTCCGATAGGGAAAGCTGGAGGCATCAGCGCTCACAGTCCGCCATGACATCGCCAAGCCCAGCCGAAGCTGAGCCGACCGCTGACGATGGGTATACCAGAGCACCGTCCGAATCCGGCGCGCGCTGAGAAAGGGCCCCGCCAAACCGGCGAAAAGCGGCATCATATGCGCAAAACAGGCGTCGTATTGATGCGCCGCCAACAGTCGCAGCAAATGGCGATAGAAGCTGGCGACCCGCGCTGCCTTGCTTAATCCGCGCTCCCGCCCGGCCGAAAACACCCGCACGTTGCCCGGCAGGTCATACGCGCCGCGATACATCGTGATGACATCAATGGACTCGCAACGTCGCGCCAACCGACAAATCCACGTGCAGGCGAATCCCAGCACCGGATCCGTCTCATCGGTCATCAGGTTGAAGAGCAGAAGTCGCACTAAACGCCCGCCGTGAAAGGCTTTACACATTGTGCTATAGTTGCCATTGCTTACGCATTGCCTCTAATCTGACTGCCAACTGTTTATGCCCAAGAAGCGCCGTCCAAATTTCAAACACCGTAACCGCTTTTGCTTCGAGACGCCACTGCCGGCAGACCTTGCCCTGGAACGCTTACAGGCAATGTCCACACTTGAAGCGAGCTACGTCAAAAGTACTGAATCCTACCGCGTTTGGTCCGGACACTTGCGCGATTCGATCCATTTTGAAATCCGCGTGATGTCCAGCTACCTATGGACGCCAGCAATGCTAAGTCGAATCATCAGCGGTCACATCCGCGAAGTCGATGCGACGCGCACACTGGTCGAGGGTGATATGCGAATCCCGCATCTTAATCTGGTGATTGGCATCTCTTTCGTGGTCATATTCGCTATCGCGACACCGCTCCTCTATTTCAGCGGACATTTACCCCTTGAAGAATTCCTCTTTGTCGTCGGTTTGACTATATTTGGCCTAATCGTGTTCATCCGCGGCAAGAACGACTCCCACCCGGCCATCTACCGACTTAATGCCTGCATTCAACCGCAGGCCGGCGACCAGGATCTGATCGCCTTGCGCCAACAGCAGCGCCGTGATCAGTTGACCAACGAGTTGCCCGCGGCCCCGTCGACAGAAGCGGCCCAGCCTGCCGAGGACGCTCAAGAGCGCGGATAGCCCAAGCCGTCAATCGCTTCCGCCGCGGCGACGTCCTTCGCGGTGATCTTGCTGCCGGCGTCATGCGTGGTGAACGACACCTTCACGCGCCGCCAGCCGATAACCAGATCCGGGTGATGATTCAAGCCCTCGGCAATCACCCCTACGCCAGAAGCAAAGGCCAGTCCCGCCAGATAATTATCGAATTGGAATTCTTTCACCAGTTCATCGCCATCCCGTGCCCAGCCATTCAGCTTAGCGAGTTCCACATTAATTTCCGCATCGCTCAGCGCATTAGCCATGATTCCCCGCTCCTCTCCCATACTTATATCTAAACTTATCACTTTAGGCCGCCCCCCGTACAGTCACGCGCGACCATGCCGCAGCCCACCCACGATACATCTATCCCCGAAGGGTTTAGCTCCCCCTCCCTCTTTATGGGGGAGGGGGCCGGGGGTGGGGGTCTGCCGCGCCCAACGTAAACAGGGGCAACACCCCTTCTTTTGGCGCCCGCGACCCTAAAGCACCCTGTCGCAGCAGCATTGACAGATATCCCCCGCATGCGCCGTCGGCACATAGCCCGCCGTGCCAGTTTCCACGCCCAGCAGCGCCACCATCTCCGGCAAGCGCGCCGACAAAGCCGCGCCCGGACAAAGCGTCGACGCATTGAACTGACGATGACCAGCTAAATGGCTCAGCGCAAGCGCATCGACGAGCCACCGTCCCAGCGACACCGTCCCTTCCCACTGCGCGGCCGCTGGCGCCACGAAGCGAAAGTCGCCTAACAAACAGACGCCAACGCTGCCGGTGTTATAGCCACCGGTATGAACGCCGCGCGCAGCCAATTCCCGCCCTTCATAAATTGTGCCATCGATATCAATCAAAAAGTGGTAGCCGATGTCGGCCCACATGCGGTCTTCACGGTGCAAACGCTGCACTTCTCTCAAGGTCGCCAGACCATCCGCCTCGTAAAAGGAACTGTGATGCACAATCAGCGTCTGATAACTGTCGCGCAGGCTGCCTTCATAACCATACCAGCCCTCGGGATTGCTGCCTCGCTGATAAAAGCCATATTCGTTGCGCGCCTGATGATTGACCGGCAGAGCGCCCCATTCGCCCCGGCTGACAATCGGCGGACGAACAATCGTCGCCGAGGCGACCGGCAAGTCATCGCCATGCGGCAGAACCACCACTCGCGGCCGATTCCGCAGCAAGGCCGTACCAACGCCGCCAATATACACTGCGCCAGCCAAAGCCAGCCCCTGAATCAACTGCCGCCTGCTCCTTCCGCGCGGCTTGCGCACGCTCCACCGGGTCATCCGATCGCTCGCTACAAGTTGGTCCAACATCCCCTTCAGTATAACTCGCTTGACGCTCTCCGCTCACGTCCTCCACGATTCCCAATCGAATCCCGACTGCCATAACCGGATGCTTGCATGCTACACTTGCGGGCGTTAATCTATCTATCCGGCCACGAAGTACGGACAGTTGCAGCCAGTGTCGAATGACAGTTTCTTCGTCGTTATCGAAGGCATTGATGGCGCGGGCAAAACCAGCATCGCGCGGGCTCTTTACAACATCTTGCGACAGACGCTCGGCGAGAATGTCCTGCTGACTGAAGAGCCCCACAACGCATCGCTCATGGGCGCGGAGATACGCAGCGCGCTAAGACAAGAGCGTGAGCTTGGGCCCGTCGAGTTGGCGCAGGCATTCGCCCTGAATCGCAGCAGTCACCTCAGGAACGTTATCGAATGCCATTTGCGAAGAGACAATGCCGTCGTAATTTGCGACCGCTACTTGCTATCTTCGCTGGTGTATCAGACGCGCGATGAGATCACGATGGAGGACGTCTACCAGATCAACCGCTGGTCGCGCGTGCCGGATTTGACCATCGTGCTGCAGGTGTCCGCCCACGTCGCTTACCAGCGAATGGATGAACGCAGCAGAAACGCGCGCGAGCTGTTTGAGAATGACTTGCCGACGCGACTGAAAAAATACAAAGCCGGTATCGCGCTGCTGCGTGCCAAGGGACACTCCATCATTGAGGTCGATGGCAATGGCGAAATCTCAGATGTCTTCGATTCGGTGGTCGAAGCGGTCAAGCGGAACAAGCCTGACTGGCTGCGCCTCCAGCCGCCGCTTCTCTTGGAATGATCCCGGCGCAACGCTCGGCCCGGACATCAGACTAAGTGATTCAAGGAAAGTAAAGGTGTTGACTGCCGAAAAACAGTAATCGCCAAACTGTTGGAAACTTGTACGGGCGAGCCGGTGGCTCGCCCACTCTTGCTCTAGATTACCAGCCAGCAATCGCATTATTGATTTAGTTCTTCGTCACCCACCAACGATTCCTGCGAGATTCCAATTCAAAGCACTTGACAATCGCACACCTGTTCTATACACTGGGAGCATGGCTGGCCGTCTCGTCTCCGAAACCCTGACCAAACTCTCCCAAATGGGCGATGTCACCCTGCACGAACCCGCCGGCGACAGCCCCCAAAACGAACGTAAACGCCGCTCGCGCAAACAAGAGTTCAACCTCAACGACTGCATCGCCCACCTCAGCACACCGCGTGGTCCCAAGCCGGTTCTGAAATCCATGATGACCACCGCCTGCGAGCGCAACTGCAATTACTGCGTCTTCCGCGCCGGGCGAGCGAAAACCAAGCGCGTCACCTTTTCCCCCGATGAAATGGCCTCCGCCTTCGAGACGCTGGAAAACAGCCGCCAAGTCGACGGCCTCTTTCTCTCTTCCGGCATCATCAAAGGCTCGGTCACCACCCAAGACAAGATCATCGATGCCGCCGACATCATTCGCAACAAGCAGCGCTATCGCGGTTATATCCACCTCAAAATCATGCCCGGCATTGAATACGACCAACTCTACCGCTCCATGCAATTAGCCGACCGCATCTCGATCAACCTCGAAGCGCCGACCAGCGAGCGCTTGGCCGCCCTGGCGCCCAAGAAAATCTTCATTGAAGAACTGGTACAGATGCTCCAATGGGCCGAGCAAATCCGGCAAGATCACAGACATGAAAAACTGGCCAGCAGCGTCACCCAATTTGTCGTCGGCGCCGTCGGCGATACCGACCTGGAACTTCTTTCAATGAGCGACAAGCTCTACAGCCAGGCGAAATTGGCGCGCGTCTATTATTCCGCTTTCAGCCCGGTGCCCGGCACACCCTTTGAAAACCTGCCCGCGACAGAAGCGATACGCGAATTCCGCCTCTATCAATCAAGCTTTCTCTTGCGCGACTACAATTGGGACGTCGAAGAATTGCCCTTCCTGCCTCATGGAAATCTGCCTACCAATGTCGATCCCAAGCAAGCCTGGGCCGATGAACACTTGCTGCAGCAACCGATAGAAGTCATGTCAGCCGAACGCGAACAACTTCTGCGCATTCCAGGCGTCGGTCCCATCGGCGCCAAGGCCATCATCAGCGCGCGCCGCCGCGGCACGCTCTCAGAGCTGCTGCATCTCAAGCAGATCGGCATCCGCACTCCCCACAAAGTCGCCAAATACATATTGCTGAATGGTCGCCAGCCAGCGCGCCAACTCCGCCTCTTCTAAGCCCCGCTGCGCCAATAGGGCATCGCAGATATCGTTGTCAAGCGCCGGTCCCTCAGCTAAGATACCTGCTCGCATCTCCATACTCACATACCGGTGAGGCATCGACCAATGAGACTCTTGGCTCCGCTGTTTCTCTTCATCGCCATGTTCCTCTTTCCCAGCGTAGGCGGCGCCCAGGGCGGTTTCCCTGACAGAACGGCGATCAGTCTGCTCCAATGGAAACACTTCGTGCCCAGCTACGACGAATGGTTCGACAGCTACGTCAAAGACTGGGGCGAAGCGAATAACGTGAGGGTCACTGTCGACCGCGTCAATTTCGTCGAGCTGCCCTCATCGCTGGCCGCCGAGATTGACGCCGGGCAGGGTCATTCGATCGTCGAGCTGCCATCCTCGCCGGCTTCCTTCGTCAGCGGCTTGCATGACTTGCGCGATGTTAACGAGCAAGCGGCGAACATGTTCGGGCGGCGCCAAGACTTCTGCGACGGCGTTTCCTATCTGCCATCCGCCGATGTCTACTACGGCTTCGCCGCCGGATACTCGCTCAACCATGGCAACTATGACATCGAGCTCTGGACGGAAGTCGGCTATCCAAACGGACCGACAACCTACCAAGACTTGCTAATGGGCGGGCGTGCAATCTATGAAACCACCGGCATCCCGGTTGGCATTGGCATCAGCCCGGAAATCGACAGCGAAATGGCGAACCGCGAAGTGATCTGGAGCTTTGGCGGCAGCGTTCAAGACGAAAACGGGGCCGTCGTCTTTCATAGCGAAGAAACTGTCGCCGCCGTCAATTACCTGGCGCAGCTGCAAAACCAAGCCATGACCGACGAAGTCTTCGGCTGGAACGGCGCCAGCAATAACCAGGCGCTGGTCGCCGGCGAAGTCAGCTTCATCCTCAACCCCGATTCCGCCTACCGCAGCTTGCAAAAAGTCGACGCGGCCGGCGCAGCCAACGTCGGCTTTACGCCGCCGCTGCTCGGTCCAGCCGGCGCTTTCGGCGGCACCCACGTGTCCATAAGCGTCATCCCTTCCTATGTCACCGGCGCCGAATTGGAAGCCGCCAAGAAGTTCCTGCTCGATTACACCGCCAACTATGCCGAGGTCACCTACAACAGCGAACTGTTCAACCTGCCCTGCTATCCCGACACCGTGACCGAGCTGTCTGCCTGGTTCGAGAACGACCCATTCGGTTCCGAACCCGCGAACAAATTCGCCATCCTGAAGACGGCCATCGATCGCTCGGTGAACTTCGGTTACCCCGGCTATAGCAGCCCGGCAATCGCCCAAGTCTATGCCGAACACATCATCCCCAACGTGATCGCCCAAGTCGCTCTGGGCGAAGCCACAGCCGAAGATGCCGTCGCCCATGCCCACGCGCGCATTGAAGAAATCTTCGCCGACTGGTCCACGCGCGGCCAGCTGCCCTAACATGCAAATTGTAGGAGCGTCTCGCCTAGACGCCCGCCACAGCGCAAACGAGTCGACTCCCGCGCCAACGTCGCCGCCCACGCAAAATTCCTTGCGTCTCCTTGTCGGCAACAGTCTGGATGAATACAGTGCTCGCGAGGTCTAGCTCCCCTTCCCTAGCTCGCTGGGAATTCCGCCCCCCGTTGAGCGGGGGGAACGAGGGGGGAACGAGGCCGGGGGATGGGGTAGAAAAGCCGCCGCAACTATTTCACCCCTCCCAACGACAAGTCCTGTTGTCAAGCCACACCCAGTTCGCTAAAATCAAGCCTCGATGGTAGCCGTCTGGCTATTGAAACTGCATTGAATATGAAAAGGAGACAATTTCATGAATCGCGCAATTCGTATTCTGCTGCTGCTGAGCGTCCTCGCGCTGCTCGGCATCGGCGCCACCGCCCAAGGCGACTACGCCGAAGGCACCGAAATCAGCCTGCTCCAGTGGAGCCACTTCGTGCCCCGCTACGATGAATGGTTTGATGCCTATGCCGCCGAATGGGGCGAAGCAAACGGCGTCGGCGTAACCGTCGACCACGTTAATTTCACCGAATTATTCTCCACCCTCGCCGCCGAAATTGACGCCGGCGACGGCCACACCATCGTGGAGGTGCTATTCTCGCCCGCCTCCTTCATTGACGGTCTGCATGACCTCGGCGATATCAATGCGGCCGCGGCCGAAGCCCACGGCGAGCGCGCCAGCACCTGCCAAGCCGCCTCCTACCTGCCGGTCGTCGATACCTATTACGCCTACACCCATGGCTACGTCCCCG
>WTGC01000092.1 GCA_011523705.1 Chloroflexota bacterium
GTGCCCTTCGTCGCGCAGCATAATCAGGAAGTTCAGCGCGTTCAAGCCGGCTTCGCTGTTGATATGAGGCATACCATCGTCGCCTTCAACAGTGCCGCCCTCTTGCTGATAGACCAGCGCCATCCAGTTGCGGCTCAGCCCATTGGTCCACATCCCAAGGAAGGGAAGCCCGGTGGCTTCTTTGAAGGTCTCGGCATGCGACAGGAATTCGTCCATGCCATAGGGGATATCGGGCGTGCCATCATCATTCACCAAGCCAGCTTCCGCCCAGAGATCGACATTGATGTGCCAGAGGTGGCCGTGCAGATCCAAGGGGATGCCAAAGAGCTCGCCATTCCACTCGACGAAGCCGCGGGCGCTTACGGTCAAGTCGGCGGCGTCAATGCCGGCGCCAGCCAAGACATCGCTCAGCGGCGTCAACAAACCGCGCGAGGCGTAATTGGGAATGCGGCGGCCATGCAGCACCATGATGTCCGGCGGTGTGCCGGCGGCCAGGTTGGCGTTCAACTCGGTGACGCCGGGCCAATCCACCACAACGGTGTTGACGATGATCTCATCTTGCTCTGCGTTGAAGGCATTGGCGAGTGTTTGAATGATGCCGCATTCGCCGTAAGCCTCTGACAGGTCAGTGGTTTCGCCGAATTCATCGGCGCATTCGCCGAAGAATCGCATGAAGGTGATCTCGGTCGCGTCTTGGGCGGTAATTGGCAATGCGACCAGCGTCAGCAGCATAGCCACAACAAGTAAAGCTCTCATTCTGTTCATGATTTGCATCCTTTCTGGATCGCTATGTGATACGAATACGGATGTCGCGGTCGGCACAACTCGATAGGCGTTCCTCTCTACTTAATGCCGCTGTTGATGGCGATGCCGCTGATGATGCGGCGTTGGAACACAAAGAAAAAGATGATGATCGGCAATGCCGTGAAAACAGCCGCCGCCATGTCGCGCCCGTAGAAGTCGACATCGCCCCAAGCCTGGTTCAGTTTGCGCAAGCCAATGACAATGGTGTAGACCTCGCTGCTGGTGGCGGAGATGATGGGCCACAAATAGCTGTTCCAGTTGCCCAGGAAGGTGAAAATCGCCAGGGCAGTGATGACCGGCGTCGACAGCGGAAGAATGACAATGAGGAAGATGCGAAAGCGCCCGGCGCCATCCATCATCGCCGCTTCTTCCAACTCAAGCGGGATGCCACGGAAGAACTGCGTCAACAGAAAAACGGCGAATGACGAAGCGATCCCCGGCAATATCAGGGCGAGCAGCGTATTGTGCAGTTTCAAATTGGAGAATAAGAGATAGACAGGAAGGAATGTCGCCTCAAATGGCACCATCAAACCCATCAAAACCAGAATATACAGCGGACGCTTGAAATAGAAATCCAGACGCGCAAAGGCGTAAGCCGCCAGCGAACAAACGGTCAACTGCGCCAGCGTATGCGTGGTGGAGACGTACACGCTGTTTCCCAACCATTTCCACAGTTGGCTGCTTTTGAGGATGAATGTCCAATTTTCGGTGGTGAAAGGATGGGGAATCAGGCTCGCCAGATTGCGCTGCAAAGCGGCTTCGGGCCGGAATGAGGTGACCACGGTCCACACCACGGGCAGCATCCAGACCAAAGCAAAAACGCCGACCGCCAGAACATATATGGCGCCCCGCCGGCGTTCTGTCAGCTGACGTTTGCGTTGCTGTTCCGCGCCAACGACCGTCATCGTCAGTTCCCTACACCCTGATCGCGAAACAGCGCCAGCTGCAAGAGTGAAATGACCAGCAATACAGCGAACATAATCACTGCCATGGCGGTGCCATAGCCCACCTGAAAATAGAGAAAAGAGGTCTCAAAGATGTTGTAAACAATGGTGCGGGTATTGCCGGCCGGTCCGCCGCCGGTCATCACATCGACCTGGCCAAATATCTGGAAGGAGGCGATCACCTGCAAGATGCAAAGGAAGGCGAAGGGTCGGCGTAATCCCGGAATCGTGATATGGCGGAATTGCTGCCAGCGGTTGGCGCCGTCGACTTTGGCCGCGTCATAAAGCGCCTGCGAGATATCTTGCAAGCCCGCCAGGAAAATGAGCATGCTGAATCCAACCGTCCACCAGAGCGTGGTAAACGACACGACGAGCGTCGCCAGATCACCCTGATCCAGAAAAGGAATCGGACCGGCATCGAATTTCTCCAGGAAGGCGTTGATCAAACCGCGACCTGACGACGCGAAAACGCGCGCCCAGATCAAACCGATGACGGTCACCGCCATGATGTTGGGCAAATAAAAGACCGTGCGGAAAATGCCGATGCCCCGCACGGGCCGGTTGAGCATCAGCGCAAAGAAGAGACCGACAAAGATGATCGGAATCGTTAGCGCTACAAAGAGAATAGTCTGCTCAAAGGCTTGGTGGAATTGCGTATCCCGGGTCAGCAGACGCTCGAAATTTTTCAGCCCGATATAACGGATATTGGTACCCATGATCTCCCATTTGTGGAGGGAGATGTAAAAGGTCTGAAAGATGGGCAAGATGGTGAAGATGGCGTACAGAATACCGAAGGGCAGTATGAACATGAATGCAGTGAGAGTCTGCTGCATCTTGGGCGGCAGCTTCTCATGGAAACGGCGGTAAGGCTCGACGACTGGGTCGAAGACAGCCAACAAATTCAGCGCGCTTTCAACCAAGCCGCCCAGGCTGATTCCGCTCACCGCCGCGCTCCTCGTGTCATGCTTGACCCAGCGGTAGAGTCAAGGAGCGCCGGCGCGACCGGGCACGCAACTGCCAACGAAGCTCTCTCAAGAAACACACCTGATGTCGCAACCATTTAGTTTGTGAAAAGGTGAAAAGAAGATATATAGGTTTGGCACGATTGTCAAGCAAATTGAGCAAGCTCGGTCAAATCTAACTTGATTTCTTTGAATTCATGAAGTAAAACTCGCATTAGATTCATAAGTTGATAAAATTATAAAGGCGCGCCATGCAAGCATTTGATCGACATGACCACAATCAAAATCGCACCTATGTCACCGCCGATGATATAGTCGCGCGCGAACAGAATATCGCCATCGCCAAGTCACTGGCATCGGCTCCACGACTGCGCATCCTGGAATACCTCGTCGACAAAGTCGCCAGCCTCTCTCAAATCGCGCGGGGCCTGGACATGCCGATCGCTACCGCGTCCATGCACCTCGCTAGCCTGGAAGACGTCGGCCTCGTCAGTTCGCAGACGGCGCCCGGCAAACGCGGGCAGCAGCGCATCTACTCGCGGCTTTACGACACGGTCGTCTTCCGCCTGCCGGAATTGCAGAGCAGCGCCGACGTCGACCATTTCAACATACAGATGCCGGTCGGCGCCTTTGTCGATCAGGAAGTCATCGCGCCTTGCGGCATGGCGGGGGCGGACACGGTCATCGGAAAATTGGATGATCCGCTTCTCTTTTACGCGCCCGAACGCTTTGAAGCGCAATTGATCTGGCTGTCGCATGGTTACCTGGAATATCGCTTTCCGAATCCAATTTACGAACGCGACAATCCCAAGAGCTTGCAGCTAAGCCTGGAGCTCTGTTCGGAAGCGGCGCCGTCGGCTCTGGACTGGCGGTCCGATATCTTCCTGGAGATCAATGGCCGGCGAATATGCGTCTGGGCAGCGCCATCCGATTTCAGCGATAAGCGCGGCAACCTGACGCCGGCTTGGTGGCCCGACTGGAACAGCCAATACGGCTTGCTCAAGGTCTGGCGAGTGGACGACGATGGTTCAACATTGGATGGACGGCCGGTCTCCGTCCTGACGGTTGCCGATCTGAACCTGCGGGACAAGCCCTATATCGCCATTCGCATTGGCATTGATGACGATGCCGAAAATAAGGGCGGCATGAATATCTTCGGACGAAGCTTTGGCAATCACCCGCAGGATATCGTGCTGCAAATCGACTACGGACCGCGTTGACATATTTTGACTGACGTGATTGACGCGGCATTTGCGCCGCTTCGCGATACTCGCTACCATTGGCGTCATTGCCGATCGCCAAGTCGCCACGCGCTTGGTCCGCATGAATAAACGGAGGGATGAGCAGATGAAGATTCTGGTTACGGGCGGGACGGGGCGCATCGGCGCGAACCTGGTGACCCGACTGCTGGAGGCCGGGCATGCTATCCGCAGTTTCGTCTACCCGGGCGATGCCAGCCGCGCCGGCAAGCTTGATGCCTTCGTCGGCGTCGAAACCGTCTTCGGCGATCTGCGCAATCCCGAGGATGTAAGCGCCGCCGTTACCGGAGTCGATGCCATTTATCATCTGGCGGCCGCCTTTCAAGGACCATTCGACAATCGGCAGTACCTCGACATCAACGCAATGGGCACGCTGAACCTGCTCGAAAGCGTCCGCGAGCATCGCCCGAGCTTGCACCGATTTGTCTACGCCAGCACAGAAGGCGTCTACTGGGACGCGCGCGTCAATGGTCGATACTTCAAGGAGCCGATTACCGAAGACATGATTGGCGAATATCCGAATATGCCCTACTTGATGACCAAGTGGCTCGGTGAAGAATTGGCGCTGGTATACCACCATCAGTATGGCCTGCCCACTTGCGCGATGCGTTTTTCGACCGTGATTGAACCGAGTGAGTTTTTGAACGACGCCGGCTTGCCGAAGCTTTTTCTCTACAGCGCGGCCTACAAGACTTACAGCGACCCCAAGTCGTATCAGATGAGCAATTTGCCCCCCGATGACGAAAGCGATCCGGATGTTCAGGCGATGATTGAAACTCTCGTAGCTGGCTGGGATGGAGATGAAAAACTGCTGCTGTGCCTGAATCCCAACGGCGTACCCTACCGCCAGCACTTTGCGGACGTGCGCGACATCGCCGCCGGTCTGGCGCTGGCGATTGAACGGGACGAGGCGGTCGGCGAAGCCTTCAATCTGGCCGGCGCCGCCCTCTTTGATTGGGGCGATCTCGTGCCGATGCTGGCCGATCGCTACAACATGCCCTACGCCGAAGCGCGCATCCCCTTCATGAACTACTTTGAACTGGATCTGTCCAAGATCAAGACCAAACTCGGCTTCGAGCCAGTCCATGATTTCGCCAGCATCCTGGAGACGGCGGAGGCGTTCAAGCGCGGCGAGGCCACCGATGTCATCCCGACCGGCGTCATGTTTGGCCAAACCGAAGGGTAATCTCATGGAAAACACAAGAATCGTTCGCGTTGAGCGAGCGACCCTGGTTGGCACGCGGCCGCGGGAAGCCGGCAACAACGCGCGCTTGAACATTCATGGCATTGATGTCACAGTGCCGCTTGCCCGCCTGACCACGAACGACGGCGCCACCGGATTCGGATTCAGCCAGGCCAGTCCGGAAGACGCCCAGGCGATACTCGGCGCCGCTGTGTCAGACCTGTTATCCGCAAAGGCGGGCACGACGGATGCGGCGCGCGCCTTCGATTTTCCGCTTTGGGATCTGCTCGGGCAGCTGACCGGCAAACCGATTTACGAACTGGCGTCGCCCGCGAACGCGCAATTCACCGAGCCGCTGCGCGTACCATGCTATGACACATCGCTCTACATGAATGACTTGGGCATCGAGACTGATGAGGCGGGGGCGGCGCTCATCGCCGAACACGCGCGCGAGGGCTACGAGCTCAACCATCGTGCATTCAAAATCAAGGTCGGGCGCGGCGCCCGGCACATGCCGCTGGAAGCCGGCACAAGGCGTGACATCGCCGTCATAAAGGCAGTGCGCGCGGCGGTGGGTCCCGAGGCGACGATTTTGATCGATGCCAACAATGGCTACAATTTCAACATCGCCCGACGCGTGCTGGCGGAGACGGCCGATTGCAATGTCTTCTGGCTGGAAGAAGCCTTCCACGAAGATCCCGAACTCTACGAAACGCTGCATACATGGATGGAAGCCGAGGGCTTGTCCGTGCTTATCGCCGATGGCGAGGGCTGGGCGGCGGAAGCGCTGATGGATTGGGCGCGCGCCGGATTCGTCGATGTGGTGCAGTACGATATCTTCAGCCACGGCTTCAGCACTTGGCTTGACACCGGCGCCCAACTCGATAAGTGGGGCGTCCGCAGCGCGCCGCATCACTATGGCCGTCACCTCGGAAATTACGTATCGGGACACTTGGCGGCGGCGGTGGAGGGCTTTTCCTTCGTCGAGTGGGACGAGACGACAACGCCGGGCATTGATGCTTTAGCTTACCGCGTCGAAGACGGGCAGGTGGTGCTACCCGACGCGCCCGGCTTCGGGCTGGCGCTGGAGGACGCGGTCTTCCGCGCGGCGGTGAAGAATGGTGGGTTTGAGCTATGTCTGTGAGCTTCGAGAGGCGACAAGCCCATTCTTGAGTACGATCTTCGCCAGTTTAGCCCCCTCCCTGACGCTTCGGGGAGGGGGTTGGGGGAGGGGTTGAGCCCGCTTAGTTGAACTCCATCACGCCGTCATTCAGCCGGCCGTAGCGCATCATCAGTAGATCCTTCAAGTAATTCTGATACAGCTTCCAGGGGCGCCGCGTTCCTTGCTTCGGCAATTCGGCTTGCGCCCGCCGCACATAGCCCGATGTGAAATCGATCATCGGCTCCTTGGTTTGCGAGTCCGTTTCGAGGCGCGGTAGGCAGCGCTGGAAGCCGTGCCGCTCCATATAATTTAGCAAGCGGCAAACGTATTCGCAGATCAGTTCGCATTTGAGCGTCCACGAGGCGTTGGTATAGCCGAAGGACGAGGCCAGGTTCGGGATGTTGCTGTACATGATGCCCTTGTAGCTCAAGGTGTCGCCCAGGTTGACCGCCTTGCCGTCTACGATGATATCCACCCCGTCCATGATCCGCATGCGCATGCCGGTCGCGGTGACGATGATGTCAGCAGGCAGGATCTCACCCGATCGCAGTTGTACGCCCTCTTCGACGAAGCGCTCGATTTGATCGGTGACCATGGACACATCCCCGGTACGAATGGCTCGGAACAGGTCGGCGTCAGGCGCGACGCAAAGGCGCTGATCCCAGGGATCGTAGGCCGGGTTGAAGTGCCGCTCAACATCATAGTCCGCTCCCAGCGCCTCGCGAGTGCCTTGCATAACTTTCTCGCGAACCTCGCTGGGGTTCACCCGCGCCTTGCGATAGTAATAGGCGGTGAACAGGATCATTTTCCAGCGAGCCAGCCAGCTCAAGAGCGCATAGGGCAGCCGGCCGCGCAGGCGATTGACCTGGTCGTCGCGCGCGGGCATGCTGACGATATAACTCGGCGAACGCTGCAGCATGGTCACATGCGCTGCCTCCCGCGCCAATGCCGGGACGATGGTGACTGCTGTGGCGCCGCTGCCGATGACGATGACGCGCTTGCCGCTGATATCGACATCGTTGAGCCATTTCTGCGGGTGCACGATATCGCCGGCGAAGTCGTCCATGCCCAGCCACTCGGGCGTGTAGCCGCGGTCGTAGCGATAGTAGCCGGTGCACATGAAGAGAAATCGGCAGCGGATTTGCCGAGGCTCGTCCGACGCCGGGCTTTTTATATCGACAGTCCACTCAGCCGAGCGCGACGACCACTCGATGCGGCAAACGCGGTGATTAAAGCGTATCTTCCGGTCGATGCCGAATTCGCGCGCGGTATCCTTGATATATTGCAGAATCGCGGGACCATCTGCGATCGCCTTCTCGCCCGTCCAGGGCCGAAAGCGATAACCCAAGGTGTACATATCAGAATCCGAGCGGACGCCGGGGTAGCGAAAAAAATCCCAGGTACCGCCAATCGCAGCGCGTCCTTCAACGATGGTCCAGCTGAGCCGCGGGCAGCGCCGCCCCAAATAATAGCCGGCCGCAATGCCCGAGATGCCGGCGCCGACGATCAGCACATCAACTTGTTCCGGCATAGATTCGACTACCCTGGACCCATTCCCCGAACATCATACCATAGCGGTTTGACGCTCAATACCGCGCCTCACGCTCCGTCCTCGTTGCGGACCAGGGACTTAGCAGCGGGCTGCTTTGAGTTTCGCGTCTGCCGCATGGTCTACCCCGCCCCCCGGCCCCCTCCCCGAAGCATCGGAGAGGGGGAGCCAGTCCGGGTGGCGCTAAGAATCAAAGCGAGCGAAGGTGTTTTGGACGGCGACCGCGAGCAAAGGGAGTTTTTTGTTCGCTACGCGAAGTCGTTATTCAGTCGGAATCCGGTATATCTGAAGTGCTATAATCTCGGCGCCGATCCATTGCAGGAGGTCATCGTGTCAAAGCCGAATATTCTCATCATCATGTCCGATGAGCACGCGCCGATGTTCAGCAGCGTCAACGGACATCCCATCGTTCAGACACCCAACATGGAGCGGCTGGCGGCAGCCGGGGCCACCTTCGAGGCCGCCTATTGCAATTCGCCGCTGTGCATGCCGTCGCGCATGTCCTTCATGACCGGGCGGCTGGCGCATAAGATCGGCGCCTGGGACAACTGGACGCCCATGCGCTCCGATCAGGTAACCTGGGCGCATCGTCTGCGAACCGTCGGTTACGATGTCGCGCTTTCCGGCAAGCAGCACTTCGGCGGCGCCGACCAGTATCACGGCTTTCAAGAGCAACTGGCGCGCGACCTGCACGCCGAGCGCTACCATCCGATTCACACCTGGGATGACGGCATCGTGCCAGCCGAGCAGCCCTGGCACGAGGTTTATGAAGCGGGACCGGGCTGGACCGAGGAGCTGGAAGTCGATGACCTGGTACAGGAACGGGCGCTGTCTTATCTGCGCGATCCCGCCCGCGGCGATAAACCCTGGGCGCTGAACGTCTCTTTCATCGCGCCGCATTTTCCCTACATCGTACCGCAGCGATTCTGGGATCTGTACCCGCCCGACGAGATGGACTTGCCGATAATTCCCGACGGTCATCTCGACAATCTGCACCCGATGGCGCAGCGAATCCGCGCGATGTTCGGCTTTCCCCAATTTCCTGATGATGTCGTGCGGCGAGCGCGCGCCGGCTATTATGCGCTCATCACCTACCTCGACGAGAAGATCGGCGAGCTGCTTGATGCGCTGGACGCGACGGGCCAGCGCGAGAACACCGTCATCATACACCTCAGCGATCACGGCGATATGAATGGTGAACACGGCATGTGGCGCAAATCCAACTTCTATGAGGCGTCGGCGCGTGTGCCGCTGCAAATCGCCTGGCCCGGGCGCATTGATGGCGGGCGGCGACTTTCGGAGGTCGTCTCGTTGGTGGATGTCACGGCGACGATTTGCGATATTGCCGGCGACGAATGTGAGCTGCCGCTGGACGGCGACAGTCTGCTGCCGCTGCTGACTGGTGGCGACCGACGGTCTGTCTCTACGCGACCCGACTGGAAGGACGAAGCCTTCTGCGAATACCTGGCGCATGGCAGTGATCGGCCGATGGCGATGCTGCGGCGCGGGCGCTACAAGCTGAATTACAGCTGGGGCGATCCGGTTGAGCTTTACGACCTCGAAGCCGACCCGGGCGAATTTCACGATCTGGCGGGCGAGGCGGCGCATCAGGATCTTGTCGCCGAGATGAAGGCGGCTCTGCTGGCCGATTGGGATCCGGCCGAGTTGGATCGGCAGGTGCGCGCGAGTCAGCGTCAGCAGCGATTTATTGAGGAGAATTTCGGCACGGGTTGGCGGAGATCTACCCCTCCCCCGAACAACAAATGACTTTCCCCCTCCCACACTCCCCCAGTGGGGGATGCACCCCTCAGCATCAGGGAGGGGTGACTCATCCATGGACATCGCTCTACTGTCCCACTTGCATACATCACCAGACAAGCGGCTATTCTGTCGTCCGGCATGGCGAGTTTATTTCGCGGCGACCAATTCCTCCAGTCGGTGATACTGGCTCATGTAGAGTTGGTGATAGAAGCCGCCCATCGCCAGCAATTCGTCGTGCGTGCCGCGCTCGATGATGCGATGATCATTGACCACCAAGACTTGATCGGCATTGCGGATCGTGCTCAAGCGGTGGGCGATGACAAAAGCCGTCCGCCCTTCCAGTAGACGCAGTAGCGCCTCTTGAATATGAATCTCCGTGCGCGTGTCGACGCTGCTGGTCGCTTCATCGAGGATCAGGATGCGCGGATCGGCTAATATCGCCCGCGCAATCGCCAGCAGCTGCCGCTGACCCTGGCTGAAGTTATGCCCCTTTTCCGAAACTTGCGTCTGGTAGCCACGCGGCAGCAAGTGGATGAAGTCATCGGCATTCGCCAACTGTGCCGCTTCAATCACTTCCTCGTCGCTCGCGTCCAGCCGGCCATAGCGGATGTTCTCCATCACCGTGCCGCTGAAGAGGAAGGTATCTTGCAGGACAATGCCGAGTTGTTCGCGAATTGAGTTCTGCGTCACCGCACGGATGTCGACGCCGTCAATACGGATCGCGCCGCGGCTGACATCATAGAAGCGGCTGAGCAGGCTGATGATGGTAGTCTTGCCGGCGCCTGTTGGACCAACCAGGGCGATCGTCGCCCCGGGCGCCACCTCCAGGCTGATATCTTCCAGGACCAGCGCGCCCGGTTCATAGGCGAAGCTGACGCGGTCGAAACTAACAGAGCCGCTAATATCCCTGAGCGGCGCCGCGCCCGGCTCGTCCGTGACTGTCGGCGCCGCATCCAGGACGGCGAAGATCCGCTCCGCGCCAGCCAAAGCCGATTGCAATTGGTTGTAAACCATGGCGATGCCGCGCATTGGACGGAAGAAGTTCATGATATAGACCACGAAGGTCGCCAGCACGCCGACCGAGACAATGTCGCGCAGCGCCAGCCAGCCGCCCAAGAGCGCGGTCGCCGCCACCGTCAGAATCATCATCGTCGTGAACATTGGTCCCAGCGCCGCCGTGATGAAATCGGCGCGGATGCCGACCTTGCGATAGTCCTCGCTGGCGGCTTGGAACTGGGCGATTGCGGCTTTCTCCTGCGCGTAAGCTTGCACGGCGCGGATGCCGGTGATGTTCTCCTCCATGACCGCGTTCAACACACCGAGGTTCTTTTGCATGCCGCGGAAGGCGACGCGCGTCCTTTCGGTCACCTGTCGCGTTATCCAAAGCATGATCGGCAAGATGATCAGCGTACCGATCGCCAGTGGCAGATTGAGCAGCAGCATCGCCACCATGATGCCGCCCAGCGACAAGACATTGGTGGTGAATTGGATCAAGCCATTGGAGAGAATCTGATTGATCGTCTCGCTGTCGTTGCTGATGCGGCTCATCAGGTCGCCCGTGCGGTGGCGGTCGTGATAATCCATCGAGAGCGCCTGAAAATGGCGGAAGAGCGCCGCGCGGATATCGGCGACGAAGTGCTGACCCACGCGCGTCATGATGATGCCGTGAATCGCGGTGAAGAGTCCCTGCGCCAGATACACGCCGACCATCACCAGCGCAATGGTCAGCAAGCCGTCCAGGTCATGGTGGATCACGTACTGATCGATGGCGCGCCCCAGCAGCGCTGGACCCACCAAGCCCAGAATCGTGGACAAAACCACCAGCACAGAGACGAGCAGCAGTCGGCCATGATAAGGCTTCAAATAATCGGCGAGGCGCCTTAGCGTGCCGCGCCGATCTTTGGCTTTCTCGCCCGTCGGCCGGCCGCCGCCATGCCCGCCGATGAAGCGGGGCCGGGCGTTTGCGGAGGATTGATTAGTCATGGGGCAACCCCCACCCTAAATCCCTCCCCCATAAAGAGGGAGGGACTTTTCCTACACGCCGCGAGAATTCCATCGATTTCACAACTCTAGCTCCGCCAGCCGCAGCCTCATCGTTTACGCTCCCCTTCCCTCC
>WTGC01000179.1 GCA_011523705.1 Chloroflexota bacterium
GGATCTGTCCGAGCGTTTTCAGCGGGCGGCTGAGTGCGGCCTGGATGGCATTGAGCTTGCCTTTGGGCGGCGGGCGCGTGCCTATGATTTGCAGGCCGAGATTGAGGCGGCGATGGCGGCCAGCGGCTTGCCAATCGGCAGCATCTGCGGCACATACGAGGGACCGATCGTGCATCCGGATCCGGCTGAGCGGGAAAGTCGGCTGGCGGACTTGATTCGCACGCTCGAGTTCGCTGACGCAATCGGCGCGCGCGGCGTCATCCTGGTGCCGATCTTCGCGTCTACCTTCATGCCCGAGACTTCGCCGCCAATGCCGGACATGTCGGCCTTCGCCGATGAGGACGCGCTGATCACGAAGCTGTTGCTCGCCATGTTGAACGAAGCGATGGAGCGCACAACTGACGGCAGTGCGGCGGTTTACCTTGAGCCACTGAATCGCTATGAAGCCAGCTATCTGAACACGGTTGGTAAAGCGGCTGACTTATGTCGCGCCGCCGACCATCCTCGCATCCAGTTGATGGCCGACCTCTTCCACATGAATATTGAAGAAGCCGATATCCCGGCGTCGCTGCGCTCGGTCGCGCCGCATCTGGGGCATGTGCACCTGGCGGACAGTCAGCGTTGGCTGCCCGGTCATGGGCATACCGACTTCGTGGGCGCCTTCCGCGCCTTGCGTGAGATTGACTTTGACGGCTGGCTGGCGCTGGAATGCATGCCCACGCCCGGCGACCCGCTGGAAAATATGCGCGCCTGCGTCGAGTATTTGCGGGGCTGTTGGGAGCAGGCGGCAAAGCAGCAGCAATCAATGTAGGGGCGAGCCACCGGCTCGCCCGTACGACTTCTTAATTCTTTGAGATTTGTTGGTCGGCGACGGAGCGCTTTACGGAGAACGGAACTCTATGCCAATAAAAGCCATTTTCAACGAAGACCACGAGGCGGTTCTGCGGGAATACGACGAACGCCCGCTGCTGCCGAACGAAGTGCGGATTCAGACCGAATACGCCTCGGGCAAGCACGGGACGACCATGCACATGATGGACGGCCGCAACCGGCAGGGGCAGCGCTGGGATGAAGACCATCGCCTTTTTGTACCGAGTGATGAGTCGGATCCGGATCCTGTGCCCGATTCGCAGGTCGGCACCAGCGGCGTCGGCGTCATCAGCGAGGTCGGGGCGGATGTACGCGACTGGCAGGTCGGCGACCGGGTCTTCGGCTTCATGGACGTCAGCGAGACCAACATCATCACCGTTGATCGTCCGGCCGACTTCATCTGGCCCGGTTTTGCCGAGCCGTCGCCCTGGCTGATATGGGAATTGGGCGATCTCGATCCGCTTGACGCTTTGTGCTTCGAGCCGGCTTATGTGGCGGTGAATAGCGTGCGCGAGTCAAATGTCCGCTTCGGCGATGCGGTTGCGGTTGTTGGGCTGGGCGCGATTGGATTGCTGACGGTCAAAGTCGCCGCGCTGGCTGGCGCCGATGTGATATTCGCTGTCGACCCGTTGGAAAAACGCCGTAAGCTGGCGCAGGACTTCGGCGCGCATCACGTCATCGATCCCTTCGCTGTGGATGCGGCCTTGGAAATCAAAGAGCTGACCGGCGGCGGGGTCGATGTGGCGATTGAAATCAGCGGGCATTACGCGGCGCTGGATACGGCGATACGCGCCGCGCGCTTCGGCGGTACGGTTTGCCAGGCGGGCGCTATTGCGGGCAATGCGGCCGAATTGTGGCTGGGGCGCGAGTTCCTGATCAACAGCCTCAGGATGATCGTCCCGCGCGGCAATGGCGCCATGGAATTCGCGCCGAGTGATTATCCCTTGTGGGATCAGTATCGGGTTTTCGATACCATCGTCAGCATGATGAAGCAGGACAAACTGACCGCCCCAGGGCTGATCGACCCGCTGGTCTCTATCGAGGATTTCCCGGAGACATTCGAGCTGATCAAGCACAATCCGAGCGAGGTGGTTAAATATGGCGTCCGCTTCTAAATGACACAGCTTATTGAAAAAGGAGAATTGTGATGGTCGCGCGCGCAGCGGTATCCTCTGTGACGATAAATCGGCTATTGGGATTTGAGACCTATTTGCCAACTGCCGACAACTCAAAAATGATAAAGGCGCCAGCCATAGATTCCACGCGGCCCGATGGCTGGGAAACACGA